>CACYXI010000001.1 GCA_902778265.1 uncultured Bacteroidales bacterium
CCGTTAATGATGCGTTCAACACAATAGTTGTAATTCTCCATATTGACCATAATCGTATGTGTTTAATTTCCGACTATTCTACCTGCAAAAGCTGTGCCAAGTTTGACGGATTCAGCAAGAAATGTCAAAAAATTTTCATTTCTGACACTATAATATGGAGTTCAATGTTTTGCAAAGCAAAAAACCGCAGGGCGATAAACCCTGCGGATGAAAACGAGCACATAAAAACACTTGGAAAATGTTATGCTGAATAGACCACCGACTTGAATTGTCCCATCTTTATCTTTTTGAGAAAGGCATTCAGTTCATCAAGGTTTTCCAACTTACCGCAATAATCGGCAAGCCAACCATTATCATTGGTGGCATCAAAGACTTCGTAGCATTCTTCGTACTTGTAGAAGTCTAATTTGCCTTTGGTGGTTTCAATCTGCGTTAGCATATTAGTCTGGATTTACGAACATTATGCGACCTGTGGAGTAGGACTTAACCAAGACACACTCCTGCTGAAATACTGCACAAATGTCCTCTGCAATTTTAATGAGTTTATCTTCGCTGATGCCGACAAGTTCTACGGAGAGAGAGTTCTCGCCAAAGTTCTTACCATTCTTTGCGCGGTATCTGCCATCAAGATAATGACCGATAGTCCAACCTACCAATTCGTGATTGTTAGCGATTGTATCAATCTTCTTTGTTGCACCGATACGATTGGCAAAGGTAGCAAATTTCTGCTTGATGAAGTTCACCAACTTGTTCTTGGAGAGTTCCACCGCATTCACATCGGTAGAGAACACGATAATACCACCCTTATCTGCGTGAGGAATATCCCAATCAATACCCTCGCTGACAAGACACTTGTCTTTGGTGGAAACAATATCCCCCAAGTTCTTCACCTTGAAAGCACCGCCATAGGACTTTGCTTCGTTGATGATAGGGTACTTCGGATAGTAGAAGAAATCCTTTGCCTTGTTGAGTGCAAGTTTGGTGCACTCGGTGATTATGCTTTTGAACTCGCTCGGAGTTAGTGTAATCAGTTTTGCCATACTCTTATACTTTATCTATAAATAGTTGGTGCGTTAATCTAAATTAGCATAGTAAGGGGTTGTGTTGGGAATCTTTTTGATTTCTTTGACTGCATCTTGAATGCGAACAAGGTCATCATCGCTAAAACATCCATGTTCCCTCAAATCGCGTATCGCATTGAACAGGGTTTCGGTTGCACGAAATACGGTTCTATCTTCCACAAAGAGGGGGTTGATTTCTTTGTACCCACTCTCCATAAGTTTGTTGCTTGCTGACCAATCACCGCTTTCAACCCTTATAAAATCTCTCGCCCAAGAGCCAACAAGTTTCATATTTGTTCCGCAATAGTCGCCACCACCACGATTGTTACCCTCTGCGGTCAGTAAGGGGAGTGGGTGAATTGGATAGGTGTCAAGCCCCTTTATGTGCCAAAGGTTAATAAACTCTTTTTTATCATCATTGATAATCAAGTGAAGTTTTTCCTGGTCGCACTTTTCCTCAACAATGATTTCGGGTTTCTCTTTGCGGATAACCTTTCCGTCTTTATCTTCTAATGAAGATGTGAGAGAATAAAGGTTTTCGTCTTTACCCTTTTCATTGTCGGCATAATCTCCTGCCCACACAAGGCGAGCACCACCATTTTCGTTGAGGTACTGCATAACCGCGCCTACAAAATTGTTGTTGAGATAGGAGTGTTCCATCAGTTTCAGACCGTTGTCATAGTGGTGAGAATAGAAATAACCTTTGATTGCATTTCGGTTGCCCAGAATCACAGGGCGATAATACTGTCCCATATCTAAAAGTGTTTAATTGTTTAACGATTATACTTCTTACAAAATGTGTGCCAAAAGGTTGTGGTTTAGCACAAATCTTCTTTAAGTTTCTCTAACCTTGCCTTGTTCGGCTTGTTTTTGAGGTTGGTCTTTACGAGTTCGGCATTAAAGCCATTATCCCTCTTAAAGAGAACTTGCCAATACGGTTTTGACCACCCCCAAATGTAGAGGTCGGAAACTTTTTCAAGGATTATCATTCCGTTGCCTTTCGTGTTACGATGCGTTTCGTATGCGTGAATTGTACTCATAGTCTTACCGCGGTATTCCGTTCTCAATATAGTAATCGCTTATATTCTCCATATCGGTATTCTCAAAGTCTGAATCGGAATCGTCATAATCACCACAATTGTACTTGTTCATTGCGAGTTCAGATGCTTCTTCCTCGTTAGTCGCCTCAACGGTAATGTCAGTCCATCCGTGAGTGTGGAAACGGAATGTGAATTTCTTTGCCATAGTATTATAATTAAATTGATTTACTTGTTGCATCAAATTTGAATTTGTCGCACAATTCGGTCTTGAATCTATTGGGGCAACCCTGCCATCTATATTTGCAATTATAGCAACAACGGCTAAATTTTTTCTTTCCTTTTTTCATATCTCGTCTATTTTAATGTTCGTTTTATCTTTAAGCAACTATCGTGCCATTCCGTAAGGGAAGATGAAAAAAATCAAACTATTTGTAGTTCAATCGCCAAAACTTCGTTTTGTGCGTGATGACATTTTGTCATCAATTGAACTCTGTCATATTGTCAAAAGGAACTCAAAAGAGTACCTGTTGTGTGAAAAACCCCTGTGAGGGAAATAATCGACTTCACAGGGGCAAACACAACTTAAAATATGGAAAACAAAATAGGTTTCATTGATACTTTATCTTTGAGGGGTTTACCAAATTGAAAGGTTATTTTTTCCCTCTTTCTCTACGAAAAATTTATCGCCTTCCACCTCTTTCATACAAGCGATGTAAACCTCAAATGCTTCTTGAAAAGAAAGATTTTTCGGAAATTCACTTGCTAAAAATTCTGCCATGCATACATCACTTTCAGTACGATACTTGACTATAAGTTGCTTTGTTATTTCTTTTACAATGTCCATTATCTTCTTTATTTTTGTCGCCATCGCAGTAATAATTACCGCAAAAATAAACTAAAATAATATTTTATCTCATTTTAATTGTTTTTGGATAAACATACTCTGCGAGGTAGCCTCTATCAAGAAGCCATCCGGTGCATACAGCCTCCGCGCCCACAAGAGCCTGCGTTACGGAAGAAAAACTCACATAATCGGTAGTAAGCGTATTGTTATCTGCTACACAATAAACTCTGGGTAACTTATGATGGCGGTTTGCATAATCGAGTTCGGCAATTTTACCGTGCTTTTCGGTGGAGTAAATTAAATACTCATTACCTGCCCAATTCTTTTCTTTTGAAATTTTTACCTTAATTGTTTCCATAGTGTATATTGCTTTTAGAATTTGTACCCAAGATAAGATAGAGTTCTGCGAGAGTAGGCATAGTTGAGCCAAGCACCTTGCCAATTTATAATCTCCACAAAGGGGAATTTCTTGAAGATTTTGACCGATGCAAGTTCCATAGTCCTTTGCTTTGGTGCGTTGGATAGGATACCAACATAATCGCCCTTATCGCTGATAAAGAGGTGTCCAACCTTTACTCCTTTGTAGTTCTCTACAATGTTTTTAATCTGCTCTTTCATATCTGATTGTGTTTAATGTTCGTCTATTCTTCTTACAAAAGGTATGCCACGATTACCTCTGATAGAAAAATTCTTCAACATCTAACACAACAAAATCACTTCCGTTGTTGGGCTTAAGAAGAGAGAGCAATCCTTTCAACCCCGATGCGTAAAAGAGAATTGCATCATCATCGTTGAGGGGAACTCGTGTAAGGGCGATGGTGTCATACTGCCAACCTTTCTCGCAGTTGTTTCCATCTTCCCAAGCCATCTTGACTACCGCCCTATTCGGTGCTCTATTTCCGTTCAGAGTTCGCCAAGCGGTGTACATTTTCCTAATCTTTGATTCAGTGTTCATAAGCCAAAATTATAAATTAAAGAGGGTGTTGGGGTTTGAATTTTATCCTTTCTCTCGGTAGTAGGTTTTTTCCAAAGGCACTCAACCTACACTTTTTGCCTTTCTCAATACTGATTGATTGGTGTTGTTATCCTTATCCAACCTTTGCAGAGTTCAACAATTTACTCTTTTCAACTTTCCCTCTAACATAATGTTCGGTTTATTATCTTACACAAATCGTGCCACGCAGTTAAATTTCCCTCAATTCGTGAGCAAAAACTTCTGCCTCGCCCCCAAATTCGTTCACGATATTGATAATCTCGTTCTCCGATTCAACAGGACTTCCTTGTGCAAACACTTCCCAAACGAGGTTGAGTTGTTCTTCCCTTTCTTCTTCGGGATAGTCATTGATTGCAGGGTCAAGCCACTTCACCTTTGCCCCATTCTTGATAAAGTCAAAGCGGTGCAGGTCTATATCGTAGGTGGTGTCGGACACATAAGCACCAATTGTCTGAAAGGTGAGAGTTTTCTCCACTTTCATTGCGTTGCGGACTTCATCCCAACAGCCCCTATATTCATCTTTATAGGTGTGGAATACTTCGGAGAGAAGATTCAGTTCTTCTTGTGTGAGTTCAATCTTGTACTTTTCCATTTTGCTTATTGTTAGTGTTTGGCAAAATAGTGGATTGCCGAGTAGCAGTCAGAACCATTTTCGGCAGTAAGGGCTTCACGAATTTCGTCATAGCCGATGTAATTCATAAGACAGCGCAGATAGCCGTGCTCGTGCTTCCAGTCACCCCAATCAATCGACACAGAAAGAGCCCCCTCGTTGAACCGGCTAATGTCATCGCTATAGAGTCCGTTGTCGGAAAGGTAGTTGTTTACCATATCCGCTTCGGGAAGTTTGGTATTGGGGATTACAACCACTTCCCACTCCCTTATATCTTTGGTGTTGCCCAAAGAATCTTCAAGGAGAAGGTGGGGGCAATAATCTCCATTAAGACGAGCATCGCCCCAATCAATATACTCCTTTACTTTCCATATCTTTTCTTTGATAGGAAACCATTTAGAATTGCACTCTTGCAACACCCACACTTCTTTGCCGATGATTTTGTTCCTGTCCATAATATTTGTGTTTATCGGTTTACTTGATTATAAGCAAAGTTCGTGCCAAACCTTATTCGTTCCTTAAGTAATCGAGTAAACCTCTCATATCTTTTCTTCGGGAGAGGTATTCTGATTGAATAAGAAATATCCGCCCATAATATTAGTTTGCTTCTATGATGTCTATATCGTCAATGGTTTCGAAATCCTCATCTCCGTCAGTAAAGACATTGATGCCGAAGCAGGCAAGAGTAGGAACACCTTTGCAGATGCAAGTGCCTGTGGTTCTGACAATGCCGAGGTCATCGAGAGTTCCGAACACATCGAAATGGCTGTTATCCATAGAGAATGTGTAGTGCCACTTATTGTTCTCAAAATCCTTTTCAATTTCTTCAAGGAGGATGACGGTTGTGCAGTTTTTCCCCTTGTAAGAGAAACCAATCATAAAGTCATGCTTGAACTCCAACACATAGGGGTTTTCTGACGGCTCGTGGTTTGTTATCTCATTGGGATAGAGTTCCACACCGAGAAGCGCGTAACCAAGTGCCTGTAAGACACAATCCGCTTCATCTTCATCAATACCGTTGTCGATGAGCACCTGCTGGGCTTTTGCCACATCTTCCTCGGAAACATTCACGAGGCGAGCAGTATTTTCGTTACGCTCTTTAAGTGAGCCAGTTAAAATTATCTTTGTCATAATCTTGTGTTTTACTTACTATATTGCAAAAGCCGTGCCAAAGTCTATGAGAGGCCGAACAATTTGTCAGCAAAGGCGCAGATTTCCTCATACTCCCACTTGTCAAGAATGAAGTAGTCGGAAGATTCTATTTCGGGATATTCCTTTCCCTCGTTCTTGTAGGCCTCACGGATTCGCTGCTCTCGCTTGTCACGAAGGATGGGTTCTGCGCCGCCGATAATGAGCCACGCATCATCGTTATCAATAGCCTTCTCTCCCGTAGGAAGCGTCACGGCTTTCTTGCCTTCATAGTTGTTAATATCAATGATTGCACTGTTTGCAACTTCTGCCAAACGGCTTGTGTAGGAATGTTTGCTCATATCAAAGTTCATTTATTTAGTTCGCAGTTAATACTATCAAAGTTCGTGCCAACTTATGAATTTTCCCTCAAGAAAAGAAGAAGTCCTTTCATATCTTTTATAGGGAGTTCGTCAATATCGTGCCATGTATCCTCTCCGTTATCTTCCCTTTCTCCGGAAATGTGATACCACATTGTTCCTTCGCCTTCCATTTCAAAGATTTTCTCTATTGCAGGAATTTCAAGGGACGATAGCCCCTGCGCTTCTTCTTCCGCTGAAGGAAGATTAAAGAAAATCTCCGCAGGTTTTTCTTCGCTCGTTCCGTTGAGTAGGCAGGAAATCTTGTGGCGCAAATCCTCTCGTGTTATATCTTCATCATTAAAAAGGCGGTCGCAGTCCTTGCAATGATAGAGTCCATCTTCTGCTATCTCCAAATTTTTAGATTCGCAGTAAGGACACTTCTGCTCGGCCTTGCAGATTTCTTCGGGATAGCAATATGCAGTATCACCATTTTCAAATTCCACAAGCCAAATAGGTAGTGCTTCTAAATCACACTCGTTAGTGGTTGCCCTACGAAGTACCTTAAAGGTCATTCCGTTGTGCCAAAGATAATCATCGTAGGGGGAATTGAATCTTGTGGTAAATCCCACTTCCTCGTACATAGAGAAACAATCTTCCTTGAACTCTACAAACTGCTTGTCAGTCATAGCATCGGGGGAAATGTTACCCCACTTCTTTTTGAACTCTTTTCTTGTCATATCCATTAGTTTTTAAGTTGCACGATTCACTATTCTTCAAAGAATGTGCCAAGACACACAAAACGAAGAAAAAAAAATCAATTATTTGCAGTTCAGTCGCCAAAACTCCGTTTTGTGCGTGATGACAACCTGTCATCAATTGAACTCTGACACTTCTGCCACATTGTCAAAAGCAAAGGGGAGAACCCATAACGGACTCTCCCCAACAACACATATGAACAACAAAATAGGTTTCAAAGAAAAAGGGGCAGTACAACACACCAATTTGAATCAAAGCAAGCAGACTTGAAAAACACACAAAGACAAGAAAGTCTTATAGTACCGCCCCTATGTATTTATTCACCCTTGTTTTTATTGCGTAGCATTTCGTTGGTGTAGGTGAAGAATTCTTCCTCGTCAGTGAATTCCTTTCGCCATATTGCCCAACCGCTTTCGTTCTCGTTGTCGGCTAAACTCTTGGAGAGCCACCGATAGACCTGTCCGCTTGCAAAACTCAAAGCGATTGCTACTGCGGTTTCTTTGCTACCACAAGATAGGGACTTGCTGAAACCCAACTGATGAAGTCTATGTTCTACCCTATCCTTTTGGGTGTTTATCTCGTGCTTATCAAAGCGTAAATAAGGTGCTTTCATATTCTATATTCCTTTTTATTAAAATACTCAAAAGAGTACCTGCTATTCGTAAAACATTATATCCTCTGCGGTGATGTCAAGAGTGTCAAGGTCAGCATCATTGTCCTCTGCCCATTCTTCTATCCTATTATTGATTTCATCTTCTAATGATGCATCTACCATACTCAAAGGATAGTGAGTTTCATCCATAAGGATAACTGCGCGATATACCTTTTCTTTATAGTTCGGAATTGTCTGCCAACATAGTTCCGATATTTCGTTTATGATGTCCTTTGCCATATTGTCAGAAAAGGTATTCGGGGTATTTGTCAAAATCGGTTTCGGTCAATTCCTCTTCGGGATAAATCTCTCCCAAAAAGAATTTGTCAAGCCCGTCATCGTTGAGGGGGCGAATCTCAAAGGAGTGATGTCCATCGTGGTGGTAGCATCTTGCATAGACAACTCCGTTCTCGCTCTCCACGATAATATCATTGCAATTTTCTCCGCAGGTCTTGATTGCATCGTGCAGGTTCTGAAATAATTTCGGTATAATTTCAAAGTCGCCATTCCACCTGCCGATAGTTCCCGTAACCACGCAAGGGGTATTGCATACCTTTGAATACTTGATGTTCTCAATGAAATCTTCGTAGTCTTGGCGGGTTTGGTCATCGAGCCATTCATAATACTCCATTGAATTATCATCCCCTGCCTCTATATTTTCTTCAACGCACCAATCTTGATAATCATCATAAGTATAGCCGTTGAAGTTCAGTGTGTCAATCAAAGTCCTTTTGTTGTTTGTGTTGCTCATATCTCTTATTGTTTTTTGTTCTTTGTCTTTTGTTCAAATTTGAACAAATTGTATGCCAAACCTGTTATTTCACAGTTATACTTTTATTTTGTTAAAAAAGAAGGATGGCGTGAGGTCTTTCGATTTCTCTCCTACCGAAGTCACTTATCGGGTCTGCACCATCCTTCTAACATAGTTTTTTATTCTATCAAAGTGTCTGCAAAAACCGTGCCAAACCTATCCTAAATAAATTCTATCGGTGTTGAAATTGTGTGTACCTCTGCATATCCGTTAGTGGTGCCCACTCCTTTCTTTGTGAGTTCTTCCTTGACGCGCTTTTCTGCGCTCTCCCAATCCTCTGCTTGGAGAATAAAGGTGTACTTGGTAGGGTTGCCCCATTTGTAGATAAATGTTTTCATATCGTGTGTGTTAATTTACAACTATACTACATACAAAACCTGTGCCAAACCGCTTACAAGAAACAGAAAACGTAGGTCAAAAGACCTATAAGGCCCAAAATACCAGCGATTCCAACACCCACAATGATTTTAAGACCTTTTTCTGAAAGTTCCGTGATTTCGGGCATATCTTCCGGTTCGGTAAAGTTCCACGGGTTAATGAAAATGTACATCACTGATATTTTTAAGGTTACAATCAATTATATTATATTAATATATAACAAAACTTCATAGACTATTCAGCTTTATACATTCCATCCAATTTCAATCATTTTGTTTCCATCTTCGTCTTCTATGGAATATCCTCGTATAGGGTCAATATCAGTTATTTTTACTTTTGAACCCTTTGTGAATATTCCAGATAAAGATTCATGTTCCATTGTAGTTTTAGTCCAATCTCCAATATTGAACCCATTTGTTGTCTTTATAAACATATTATGCTACTTTATTTTATACCATACATTCCTTCTTTTGCTTCAAGAGCAAGTCCCATAGGTATTAAACCACGGAAATCAAAGTGATGCTCATTAAGCCAATCAACATCATCTCCCAATTCAAATCCATCAAAAGCATTTGAATCAGAACCATAGTTATCAACTACTTTCCAAAACTCTTTCCTCTCTTCCTCAGTCATACTTGTCATTGGACGAAGATAAGGTTTAACTTGGTCTATACATTTTGTATCATTCCAAAATGATACCACATAAGTCCCTTTCTTCCACGCCCATGTGCTTTTGTTCAATCTCTCTATGCCTAAAATCCGCAAAGGATTGTTATGTCCATCAACTTTTGCTTGTACTCCATAAAGCAATCTTGCACTCAGGTCTTTAATCAATAGTTGTTTTTCTTCTGGTGTCATAACTAATCAATATTATGTATTCTCTTATACGCAATATAAAGTTTCCCGATAGAACAGTACATTGCCTTAAATCCATTTCGAAACAACTCTCCATCCTTCAAAGAGTACCAGTCAAATGTATCTTCATGATAGACACCCTTCCTACTGATTCTAATGGAATCCCTTTTCTTTTGAACCATAAAATTCTTGATATCTTCTATTATAAGATTTCTGATGAAATCTAATAACGGAGAGTTTGAATTACCATCTAAACCGATGGATTTAGCAGAACTTATAAGAGCAACTATGTCCTTTTTAATAACTGCATCTTTGCAATTATCCAACAGAGTTATTAGTTTATTATCCATATCTATTCAGTTTTAATTTACAACTATTCTTCTTACAAGAAGTGTGCCAAGAGTGTCAAACTCAACAACTTTTTTGAAAAAGTTCCGTGCCGAAGAAAGACCAAAACTCCGACGCGGAACACGCACTACTAACCGATAATTTCAAATTCATCTATTTGTGGGTTGATAGCAAGACCACCCCAAGTTCCGTGCAGTTGTCCGATTGAATCAATATGATTGACCACTCCCTCTCTGCCATCGTATGCCCTTGCTTGCCAATCGGTGCCACCGCAATCGTCAAGACGGATAATACGGATTTTGTCGCCAACTTTTACCATACCTATATTATTTTATGCTCTTTGGGTGCTGAATTGTCTTTTCCCTGCTTTCAAGTCTTGCTTGGATTTCAAGGGGGCAATTGACACAACATTTGCTATCAATGTCCACCGCCCTACACATAGAGCAAGTTACAATCCTTGCACCGCAACTTGGACAGGTCTGAATTTTTAGTTCTGCATCTAACTCTACTTCCTCTCCGCACTGCGGGCAAACTTCGTAGGTCTTATCCTCGCTTGCTTTCAGTTCGGGGAAGATTGTGTCAAGAAACTCGTTAGTCCCCTTGTCGTAGTAACTCTTGGCTAACTGCAACCCCCTTTTGTATTTTTCTTTGTAGCCCATAATGTTTGTATTTTTCTCGTTTATACTTCTTGCAAAGTTTATGCCAAAGCGGTGTTCTTCAGGAAACTTCTTTCTTATAGTTCTCAAACCAATTCCTGCATCTGCGGAAATCTACTTCGGTCATTGACTTCAATCGGTGCAGAATATCATCTAAATCATCGGTATAGAGTTCATCTGCATAATGCCAATCGGCATCGGTTTCAATAACCAAACGAGTTAGGACGGAACCGCTACCCGTAAGGGCATCTACCACCATAACATTGTACGCATCTTCGGTATTGTTTTTAATGGAAATGCCATCTTGTCCCTCATAGATAGGGATTTCATAGTGCCCATCTTCCATATCCATAGTCCCTTTGGACATGACGAACCCCGTTAGTTCGTTGATTATGTTCCTGCGGACTTCGTTGAGTGTAGGTATCATAGTTGATTACTTATTATTCGGTGATTATGCGCTTGTTGATATGACCATAGGTGTAACCATTGTCATTTGAAAGAATAATCTTTTCATCTTCATCGTACTGCGAAAGAATATCAATCAGTTCTTTGATTGTAATGGAGTTCTGCTCGGCCTCTATCGCAGAATAGTAAGTGCGGTTTGTGTGAATTGTAACCATAATGCGTTGTTTTTAATTCTCAACTACACTATTTACAAACCCCATGCCAAACCGCTATTCCCATACAACTTTTGTTGTAATTCCGTTAATGGGCCAACAACCAATTTTCTTCATATCTGCTATAAAGTTCTTCTGCCATTGTTCGGCCTTTTCTTTCGTGTCAAATTCATAATGAATATCGCGAATCCCATTTGTATAGGTATTGAAAAACCACTTCATGACTTGATTGTTTTATTTTATTCGTATTCTTCGTCAATGTTATCTACATTTTCACGAACAACATAACTGCTCGCGTTTGCAGTGATTTTTTTGATTGCTTCGTCTGCTACAATAGCAAAGAGTTCATCGTCCCTCATAGGGGAAGCCTCCGCCTTGTCTTTTGGTACATCGACCTCAACCCTTGTAGCAACACTGAAATAAACTATAAATTCTCTTTTCATATTTGTTGTGTTTATTGTTTTACATCTTATGTAGAGCAAAGACCATGCCAAACCGCTATTTCAGAAAAGATTTATGTATCCAATGTATTCGGGATACTTGTAATGCAGCATCTTAAAGGCAATGTCATCTTTGTCTTTATCGAAACACTTAATGCAGAACGGCTGTAACCACTTAATAGTATCTGACACATCACAAGCCATATCAGTCTTTCTGTCCACATAAACAAATGCTTCTATGTAGAAAGAACCTTTTATGATATTGTGCTTTATGAGGAATCTTTTTAGCATAGTCTATTTGGCTTTATGATATTTAAGCGAGAAACCCACGATTTTAATCGTGGGAGTATGTCAAACATAAATCAAAAAGAATATATGCCATAATAAATGCAAGCCATCATCTTAGATATTTCGCTATCTCTGTCAAGAGAGAAAAACTCTTCCATGTCGGCTATTATTTCTTCTTTAGTATGAGTGTTCTTGTACTCTTCCCATTTGTTAATGGCTTCACTCCAATGTTTAATTGTTTCCATAATTATTCCTACTTTATATCATACATCCCTTCGGGTGCTTCAAGGGCAAGACCTTTTTCTATAAGTCCACGATAGTCAAAATGGTGAGAGTTGAGCCAATCAATAGCATTTTGTGGGGTTGCGTGAATATAGGCCTCTGCAATATCTTTTTGCCGAGCAATCATATATTCATCCTCTTCTTTCTCCGTCATACTTGACATTGTACGGAGATACGGTTTACAATGTTCCAAATCAACCCACTCCCCATAGTAATCAGCCTGAATCTCTTTGGTATGAATATTAATACATATTATATTATCATTTTTTATAGCAATTACATCTTCTCCATCCGTAGTTTCATTACTATAAGTCCAAATGAACTGGCATGTTACTCCATAAGGCAACCTTGCACAAAGGTCTATGAGTAACAGTTGTTTTTCTTCCTGTGTCATAGTTCTATTCTCTTTTCAATGAAAAATAGATGGAATTACTTCAAGGTTTTGTTGATAACTCGATTAATTCTTGAACGAAACTCCTGCTCGCTTACTTCATCAATGTTATCCATTGTAGAAATACTATTGCAGATGAAAAACCTTATATCGTTTGGGTTGCTTTCATCAATCCAATAGCGAGTTTCGGAGTTGGTGTTTTCGCAAATTTCGTTTGCTTGTCCTGCAAGGGTATGAATATCTTGTAACATAGTGTTGTTTTTTTTATATCCGATTATTCTTCTTGCAAAAGGTATGCCACGATTGACTATTTCCCCTTATTGATAGGCAAATTTTGTGGATAATAATCCAAGTGTCCAATAGGATAGTATGCATCGGAAAAGTCAGTTCCCACTCGCAAGATTATCTCCCCTTGCTCATTGCGGATAGTGATATATTCGTAATCTGTATCATACCAAGTATCTCTATCCCTCCCCTTTACTATCTCCGTATGGATAGATACAACTTGTTTAGGGAAAGGATTGGTCTGCGCCTTGCTCGTTGGGTGTAGGCGGCCATAACTGCGGTAGCCATCGTAACCATCATAGATTGCGCAATAGTTCTGCCCATCTATTGTAAGGACATATCCCTCTATATCGGTGTCCTCGCTGACATTGACATAATGGCATACTCCACTCAATTCGTGCTTGCCCTCAAAGTAAGTTCCTATTCTCATAGCAAAAGAAGAAAATAATAAAAGAAGAAATACCAAAGTTCAATCGCCACTCCCTTGTGGCGCAATCTTCCGCAATCCGTATAGTCAGTGTAGCCATTAAGGACTACGGAAGATTGATAAAGGCAGGTACTCAAAAGAGTTCCTTTGTAGGGTTGAAAGGGGGAAAGGGTTGCTCTCCCCCTCTCTCTGCTCTCGCTTATTCAGCGATTGAGTAGGTTGTTCCGTTTACGGAAAGGGACACAATGTTGTCAATCCGCACATTAAAGGGTTTGACTTGATTGACATTTAGTCCCTCTGCGCTCTGCGTGTTTGAGGGTGCGTGTTTTGGCTCAAACTGACGGATTATCTCCATTTGTGCCTTGTTCGCTATTGCACCATTGACCATATAGATTGTGGTCGGCTCTGCACCTTTGAGCAAGTAGAAGCGGACATAGGTTGTTCCGTTGTGAGCAATGAACTTATTGGGAATTTCCCAAGTTCCGTAAGGCAGACTTTCCGCTACGAAAGTCCTTTCATCGCCTTGTTTTTCAAGGCGGTTGTTTACCGCATTTTCGTATGAGTAACCGAATTGGCAGACTTTTGTCTGCAATTTGCGGACAATGCAATTTGCGAGGGGATTTCCGCGCTTATTGAGTTTCGCATCGGTGAGGGTAGTAAGGTTGAGCATTACACAACCTTTGAGGTCTGCGAGGACTGCTTTGAGTTCTGCGGTGTTGATAGTCTTTGCGCTGACTGCGCTTACGGGGGTGTTTTTCGTTGCTTTCATCGTGGCAAACATATTAAGGGTTATACAAATTGTTCCGTAAGTATCGAACTTACACTTTATCTCTACTGCGAATTTTGTGCCAAAAGTGCTATTTTGCTGAAAAAAATTTCAATTTTATTTTGGCAAGGGTGCAAAAATGTTCCTACGCACACTCCTATTGGGGGTTTTAGGCAAGTTCCCTATAATTGCATCTAAAACTTGCTCTGCGGTGGTTGCCTTTGAAAGCATTTCTGCCCTTTTGTCAAAGATTGTTCGTACATCAATATCGGTAAAGTACTTTTTAGAAAAGTCTGCGAGTATTCTCTCCATATCTGCAACCGATTTCGCACCGCCAAGTGAAATACGCACTTTAAGCAACCTTATAAAATTCTTATTGGGATTTATGAGTTCGCTTATATAGTTCGCCCCATACGCTTGCCACGCATTGTGTAGATATAGGTTAATATCGCCCTCTTTTTCAATTTTAAGAGTAAAGCGACCATTTGTCCAACTATCTTCGGTGCGTGTAAATTTTTCGCCCCAAAAACGAGTTATTAAATCGGCTACCCTTTCGCACTCTGCTATCGCATCTTCCCTGCTATCATAGGGGGTGCTATCGGTTATTTTTCCATTACGATTGTAGGTGTTTACAAAAATAAAATTGTTGTAAGTCTTTTCCATTGTCTTGTCATTTATGCGTTTGTCTATCTATCTACAATAACCTTGCCACAATGGCGGTCTTGCTGAAAAAATTTCTTTCTTTATATATTTCTTTCTTTGTCGGCTTACCTTTAAGATTGCAATCCATTTATTTGCGTTTTAAGGTGTTTATAAGACTTTTCGGTAAAGTTACCTGTCTTTTTGCTTTAAGGGGCAAATAGGGGCATATCTTCGCTTTGTAGGACAATTAGTAAACCTTTCGCCCCCTTGCATCGTAAAAAGTGAACTTGTTTTTCCTTGCGATAGACACAAAGGTTGTTCCCTTTCCATTTCGTACAAGTACAATTTGTACTCCAACCGAGTTTGTCCATATTTCGTGGTCGCCCTTTGCACAGCGAGCAAAGAAAAAGCCATTAAATTCGCAGACTGCTTTCTGCTGACGATAGGAAAATCCAAGTGCAATAGTGTAGTTCGTTTTCATAAGGACTATTGATTAAGGGTTAAACAAATATCTTTTCATCTATATTTACTGACTTTGTTTCAAAATCTTTCACTCTATCTCAAACTTTTTTGAAAGGGTGTTTTTTTGCTTTCATATCCTTTGCATCTATATTTACGGGACTGCTTTCATTTTCTTTCACTCTCCGCACAACTTTTTTTCTTTCTTTATATATTTCTTTCTTTCCGCATACACACATGGGCATACGCAAATTATTTTATAGGATATTGCACTTTTTCTCTTAAATCAGTTTGCTTTGGCACGATTTTTCCATATACTCTAATCGTTATTAACTTTTATTGTTTAACTCTCAAATATCAAAGCACTATGAATGTATTTCAGTACGCCTTCACCGCAGAAGAAAATTGGAAAGCCAACCTTGCCGATATGACCGATTGGCGACCGCAATACACTTTTTACTCCGATTTCGGTATCGCTGAATTTTGCGAAGTCTATATGCACGATAGAAATGCAGTTCTCTCCACCTACCGCAATGTCATTAAAAATTGGGCAAGCGACTATAAGGCGCTAACCGAGATTATTCTTGTCCTTAACCATAAAATATGGGCATTTTACAATCGTGTGGATAGTGGCTATATGAAAGTGAGCAATCAGATTGCGGACTACTTTGCTAAACTCTATAACAAACTATATGAACAAGCGGTTGCCGAGTTCTTCAAACGATACGAAAACAACCCCACCGCGACCGACTATTATTATAGGGTTACCGACTGACAAAATGTCAGGGGTTGTCCGATGGGTGGCAACCCCTCCCCTATTGCCTACCTACCCCCTCCCTCCCTGTGAACCCCCTTAACCCCCTCCCTGTTTAAGGGGGTCGCTTTCGGGCGAACTGTTTCGCGAACGCATTAAACTCCGATTTTTCCACGGGCCCCCTTTTCTCTATGTGTTTCTCTCATTTTTGAAAATTTTTTCCCAAAAATTTTCCATATCCCTTACGGTCTATGAATGAACTTCAGGCGGTGAGCTGTGGTTCCTTTTTACCTTACCCCTTTTCTATGAAACTTTATTGTTTTTCCAAAAATTTTTACCTCAGGATTTTCCATATAAAAAAACAAGCAGGGAAATTTCTTCTCTGCTGTTTAAATTCCATGGGTGTCTTTTCTATGGGAATAATAGACTTTCCAAAAAATTTTCCGCCAAATTTTTTGGCCCTGAGATTAACTCAGGTATGAACCGTGATATTGTTGTTGCTCCTGTGGTGGATTATTCGTCATCAGGTGAATAAGTCCATGTTTAGTTCTAAAGGTTTTCCTCAAGTTCTTTTAGGTCTTCTTCAAGTCTTTTTTGGAAGGATTCTTCGCCATCATCTCCGCTAAGGAGCCAATCTATGCGTTGTGCGTAGATATATGCTTTTTTTAGTATTTCAACTCCTTTCTTGAACTCTGCTATTGTTTCATCGGAATAACGCTTACCCCCTTCTTTAAAGAAATCCTTGTTGGCTTGTTCTTCCCAATCATACTCCGGATTCTCGAAGTATGGTTTATTGTTATTGTCAATTTCTTCTTGTATCCGCTCCCACATATCCCTAATGTGGTATTGCTGATAATCACAAAGTGAACCTCCGCTCATAGTTGTTTGATTTTAGTTATGATATATTTCTTTTTGTCTTGTATGGAATAGATGGTTATCCCTTCTTTGAGAAGTTTCTTTTTCAGGACGTTATACATCCTTCGTGACATGATGCCATTAAAGGGAGAGGCAATCACTTCTATTCCGTCGTTTGAGAATACGCAGCAGTATTTATCTTTGTCATCAAGGAGAATGGTATAGAGGAGTTCTCCTTCGGTGTCGCGCATTTCAAACCGATATAAGTGGCAATAGTTACATGCATACTGTAGTGAGTCGGCATATTCCACTGTTGTATTCCACATTCTTTTGTCGGTTAGGAAGGATGCGGTAAGGGGAACGACTATGGCTAAGACGAGAAAGAAGCCAAGAGCAACTAAAAAGTTGGTAGATTCTTGTTTCATTGTTTTGTTTTTCTATTCTTGAATTTTAATTGGTATCAGGGGGTTGACGGTGTTCAACACGCGATTACCTTCGTCTATTGCAATTTCTATTATTTCGGCATCGTCTTTATCTATATTGTCATTTTTAAGGTAGCCCTCCAAGGCATCTATGGATTTTTGTAGGGTGTTTAACATTTGTGGTGTGAACTCGTCGCACTGTTCGTCGTCTTTAAGATATACAAAATAATCAACAATTGCCTTATGTCTGAACGCGGGGTGCTTTTTCTGAAGATAGAGGTCAAGAAGAGACTCTTCCGACTCATTCATTTTGTTTTCTACTTTTTTGAGGAAGTCGGAAACCTCCTTATTCAATTTTTCCTTAAGAAGTTCAAAGGATAATCTATCGCGAAAGCCAAAAATAGTTTTTGTTTCAATATTCCCTTTGATTTTTCTTTTATAGTGATATTTGTCATTTTCAATTGGTTCAAAGGGGATTGCTTCAAGATATAGACTAACAAACTCGGTCGGGATATTGAACGCATTTGCTTCACGGCAAAAGGCTTCTACTTTGCCGCTCGCTTCAATCCATATCCACTTATTCCAATTGGTAACATTGTGTTCTATTATTAGCTTCAAAAGTTTTACGACACTTTCGTGGCGGTTGTCTTTAACACAAGTAGCCCCTACACATTTTTCGCCTCCGAGATATCTATTATATACGGTAACTGTAATGATTTCATTATCAAGGAACCCGATTTTATAAAAGGGGGATTTCTTAAGCATGTCCCTGATTGATTCAAATCCCTTGAAACCACCTTTGCTTTCATAACCTTTTTGTAGAATATCCCATATTATTTCCTTGTTGGCGAGGATAAAATCCATGTCGTCTTTATCATTAGTGTCAAAAAATATTACCGAAAGGTTTTGACCCTTGTGGGTAAACTCGGAGATTTTGGTGGATTCACTAATAATCTCCTTTATGCTATTGGAGACGATTTCATTGAGCCTCCGTTTTGTTATCTTAATTGGCCTTCTCGTTGTTATTGTTTTTTGCGGTTGTGGTCAAAATTGGCATTCTTTTAAAATTTCCCTTGCTGCGTTGGTATAATCCTCGTCAAGGGAAATTAGGCTATAGCAAACGCGGTCGCTAATCGTCTTTGAGAGGACGAGGGGATTATGGGAGATGAGTATAATCTGATTATTGCAGGTTTTGAGAATCTGTGGTAGGATTTTGTTGTAAAGGAGGCTTGTGGTTGTGATATCAAGGCCATCGTCAATCTCATCAAGCAAGAGGGTAATGGGAGATTCAACATCATATTTCTTTTTGGTTTTAAGATAATCAAGCTCGCATTTATATATATTTGCCCAAAAGTCATTAACGCTATGCTTGTCAATTGCAGTTTGCAGTTTGGCAACAATAGATGAAAGGCTTCTTGGCTGCGCACATATTGAATAAATCTTGGAGAACATAAAGGATGTCATTTGTCCACCTGATGATTTACCCCTACTTATGTGATATGTGACTTCGGACATTACATCTCCGCCAAACACCATATCCGACATGACACCGAATGTAGAAAACATCGGATTACTCATTGCGCTTGGTGTATAATAGTACAATGGCTCTCCGTCCCAATCAACGTTTGCCGTATTTTTTGCAATCTTTGCAATTATCTTGTTGATGCTCAGGCTTTTGGTCTCCCAATCACAGTCACCCGGTGTAAGCTCGCGTGTAAAACCACAGTCTTTGATAATGGCCGCCCCTGCTATTGCGCGGAGAATGGTTGTTTTCCCCGATGCATTGGGGCCAAAAAGGATGTTGACCTTTTTGTCGTCAAAGTGGAAGGTTTTCCCTACAAGATTCTTTGAGCATGATAGGGCATACTCATCCTTATGGACCTCCCATTCCTTTATGTTTGCTTCGTATAATTTTTTGGCGTCATTAAACTCGTCATCACTCATATTACAATATTCGCGATACGAACGGTTCGGTTCTGTGGGGCGTTCAATGGTTTTATAAATATAACCATCGCCCTTGGTTGGAAATGTTGCTGACTTAATCATTTTTTTTGCTTTTAACCGATAAACGCTACAAATATAGCATATGTTTTCCAAAAAACAAAAAAAACCACAAGATTTCTCCTGTGGTTCTTAGTTCCCATATGTTTAATGCGGTGTTATTCGTTTGTGATGTTTAAAAATTTTAAAGAATTCGGGATACGCATTCTTTAACGAGAGCCCTCAATTCCTTTTCTCCGAAACGAATTTTGCTCTCTCCTATTTCGTAATGTCTCCAAACGTCTTTGCCTGACATGCCGTTAATTGTTGTGTTGGCTTTATTAGCAACCTGTAGTTTCTGCTGTTTCTCAAAAAGAGTCCAAAAGAAATCGTGGGGATTGACTCCTGTATTAAGGGTGAGATATTCGGAAAGGGGGAGTTCTGCAACAAGAAAGGCGCTCTTGTCATCAGCACGCCTCTTAAAACCACAATCAAGAAACAAACGAACGTCTTTTGGGGAAATACCCACCCTTTTTACAAGCGCGTTGGCAAGAGGCTTAAGGTCTTCCTTGTTAGGAAAGTCTTCCCATGTGCTAATTGCTTTTTCGTCAAGCCAAATCCTACCCCTGATGGAAATATCCTTATCTCCATATTTAGCTTCAAGGCCGTCGTGTTCGGAACCGCGAATGCCGAAGAAAACCGTGCCATCATTCTTAATAATAAAAGGAGCGGACGACATGCTTGTGTAGAAAAGCTTGGTGTCTCCCGCTTCTATGCTGAAGGGGCTCGCATTGATTGTGGTAAAATCGGTTGAATAGTAGAATTCCATGACGCAACAATTTACTATAAATAGTAAGAACCGTATAATTGTCAATCCAAAACGAAATCGTTTTGGTCATGAGTGCAACTCATGGATTGAACTTGAAGTTTCTTGTTCCTGCACGGAATCTAACTTTTGAACTATTTATTAGGAAAGAAGTCCTAAGTTATGAAGAATACAATTAAGTTAAACGAGTCGCAGCTAAGACGCATTGTCGCTGAGAGTGTAAAGAGTGTATTGAATGAAATCTCTTACGGAATGGCTCGTGATGCATTTAAAAAGGCGGGAGAAGACCTTGATAAAGGGAAAAATTTCCTTGACAAGAAGAAGATGGAGCGTTACGGTCGGCTCTACCAACATTTCGCAGATAGAAGCCGTGAAAACTTTGACCCCGATATGGACGTGCTCGTTTGCTTTGATGATGGTTGCAAACATTTCAAGGCCGGTGAATTGGAGGACAATTTTGAAATTACAGGATATGTTGAACCAAGCCACAATAGCACATATGCGAATCAAAAGATGATTGGCTACCCGAGGTTGAAGGGCCTAATTGGTCCTATGTGGGACGGTGATAAGCTGCGGTATGAAACGCAGGCGGTATATGACACGCTGTCAATGTAATTATTTCTGAAGCCATTGGGGTACCGATGGTTTTTTCTTTAACATTTTGGCTTGAAAGTTTTAAATATATGGGAAGAAGGGGAAAAAGTGTGCTTCGCAAAGAGGATGAAGCATTGTCTACAAGAATATCTGAATATCTTGACGAAAGTTTTTACCATGAGGTAGGGAAAGAATTTGAAAGAGTCAATGACAGGGAGCGTCAGGTTAAGGGGGTTGATGTTATATTTGACATAGGGGATAAGCACTATGTGGCAGATGAAAAGGCTGCTGTGAGATATAGAAATCTGAAAACTTTCAGTTTGGAGTTATCCTTTGTTAATAAAAGGGGAGAGGTCCAAGATGGTTGGCTCATAAGCGATAAAATGGAAAACAACTCATATGTTCTGATATGGGTGGACGAGCAGGATGGAAAGGAAAGTGTTACGATTGCATTGGTCATGAAGGAGAAAATTCTTCGGTATTTGAGGGACCTTGGTTGGACAAAGGATAATTTGGAACGCAAGATGTCCCTCATCAGGAATGGGGAATCGGAATATATGGGGAACATTTATCGGGATGGATGCAAATTTAGTTTTTCTGAACAACTTGTTGAGAAACCGATTAATGTGCTATTGTCAAGGGATGCCTATCTGCAAATGGCAGATGTTGTGTGGTCGGGAAAAATCGGAAATGACAACTATTTATACTAAAATATTGTTTGAAAATGAAAGATTTTTATTCGGTAGAAGACTATAAGGGGAGAACAGGAGAACCGGGTCAGGTTCGCTCCTATGATATGGGATATATCACAACATCGAACGCGGAGGTTGAGGCAAAAGAGATGGGGCTGTCTCTTGAGGAATATTTGGAGATGCTGTGGGATGAGGCGTCGTATGATGCTCCGTGGACGTGGGAAACACTTGGTAGCGGATATGGGCACCACGGCGACATTCTTTTTAGAAAACCTTACGATGGTGGGGAGTTGCGTTGTAAGGAAATCTTTGGTCAAATAATGTTTGATGTGTATCCTCCTTCGGAAGGTAGCTCTGCTGCGGCTCTTAAAATGAAGGAGAGCCATAAGGTGACTGTAACCGAATCGGATATCCGAAGCCTTGTTGCTGAGAGTGTGAAAAGAGTGTTAAGGGAAGTTTCTGTGTCTGCTAATGGTATGTTTAAAAGGTAAAGCAAAGCATGCGGAAGACGAGTAGTGGGCAGTGAATTTTAATGTACAAATCCATCGTATTTCTACGGTGGATTTTTTTGTTTTTAACAAAACATTGTTTAACTTTGTTGCGCAATTGGCTCCATAGTTCAAGGGATAGAACGACGGTCTTCTAAACCCTAAATCTGCGTTCGAGTCGCAGTGGAGCTACAAATTTAAAAAGTGAACTAAATATAGTTTGTAACTTTGGCAAAAATAATATATAAGAAATATGGTAGCAAACAGAGCAACATCAAGCGTGACCAATAGGGTCCACAAGAAGCGCCCCGGCGTGATTTCCAAATGCAGAACATCAAAACTGAAAGGTTCAAAACACTACGTTAAGGCCTATAGGGGACAGGGACAATAAAATCTATGCCCATTAAAATGTGGGCATTTCGGGGTGTAGCTCAGTTGGTAGAGTGGGTGGTTTGGTTACAGTTAACCAATAGCTGAGAAATTGGTGAAGCGACACAATATTGGGAGTTTCGTAAGTTCGAATCTTACGTGTCGCTCGACCATCAGGCCGCAGGTTCGAGTCCTGTCACCCCGACAATCTAAAGAAAAGTGATGGTGGATATCTGTGAATATTATGATTAATCAATTTCTGCTTTTGCATCTTCCCTAACGAGGAATGTTTTGCCGTCGCTTTTTCTTTTCCACTTAATTCCGTCCTTGTAGACAAGTCCCTTCTTTTTGTCTTCTCTAACAATCTTCCTTGCGCAATCCTCGCACATCACGGTATACCAACCGTTTGTGCGCAGGCCTATATTTTCTTTGGTCCCACATATTTCACATGTGTTTTCTGCTTCTTTTTCCGCATCTTCAATTAGCGTTTCGATGCGGTTGATAACGTCTTGTGGGACGTTATCATAAGTCACATAGATGCGAAGGGTTGCAAACTTTTCCTTCACTTGGTCAACCCAAATCTTGGAGTCTTCGGGGGCGGTTTCGTTATATGCGATAATTTCCCTTAGTACCTTTTCTGCTATGGGTTTCCATCCGTCATCGACCTCAACACCAAACAAATCGAATGGTGTTTTGGGATAGGCAACATATTCTGTGTGCTTTTCTTCCATGTTGCAAAAGTAAGAGAAAATCTAATACAACAAAAAATATTATTACTCTTCGTTGGTGGTCGTCTTGCAACCTAAGGCTTCCAATTTCTCTTCGGCAAATTCTTGCATCGCTTGCAGAATTGTTTGTGGGTGCCATGTTGCACCAATTAATATGCCGTAGAAGGCATCAAGAATATCGTCAATACTAATGTCTTCGTGGTCCCATTCTACGATTTGCTTTGTTCCGTAGGAGCTCTCTAATGTCAGGCGGGAAAATGGTTCTTTTTCTTTATACATATTTTTGATGGTTTTACTTTTGTTTGAGAACAGTTTCAACAATTGTTTTAATGGCAAGTTCAAAAGAATATGCCCAAAGGGGGTCTTCAAACATAACCGTTAAACCTGTGTCCGTTATGCGATATGCCCTGATGTAATATGAGACGTGGCACGATAGTGAAAATGTAAAACTTGGTTCAAGGCTGATAACTATGTTATGTACGTCCCTCAGCCAATCAATTACATCGGCATATGTGGGTGTGAGTTGTAGCTCTTCGCTTTCGCGAGAGGAGGCGTCTTTGGACGTATTGTCCTTAGTAAGCAGGTGGTATTTTAATAATGCCGCAAGTTCTGGGGTTACTCTTTTGCTGTATTCCATAGCTGTTGTCTTAATCAGTTGTTGAGTAGTCGTCAAAGAGATGCTGCAAGAGAACAACGGGGGTGCCTCTGTCTCCTGACCCCGAGATGAGGTCCATCACAGAAGCAAACAGGTCTCTACGAAGGCGTGGTGTGGTTCCCTGTGATGCCATATTGCCCTTAAGGGACTCTTTCTTCTCTCTGATTTCCTGCTTAATTACTTCTGTCAGTTCTTCGCCCTGAAGTCCATCGTATTTATCGTCGGCAAAAGCCTTGATTTTGATTTCATTGGGGGTTGACTCGAAGATTTCGGGGTTTGTGTAACCGGGCATTGTTACGGGGTCCGCCTTTTCCCATATACCGCCAACGGGGTCTTTGAAACATCCGTCACCATATACACATACATATATATCTTTACCTGTTTCTTCCATTAAGCGGGACTTTACGGCTTCGCAGAAGGTGGTTGCCAATAGCCTTGTGGGAAAGAGCTTTAATTTTTCCTCAGAGGCCTTGTTTGTACCAAGTAGTCCAAAATCGGGATTAAGAAGGTTGCAAATATCCCTGAGTGTGCATCTGTTAACGGACTGTGATACCTCCACTTTAGGGTTGAGCTCACAGTTGATTATGAGGTCAAAGGGGAACGAAAGGCGCTCTATGCTTTCCGCGCTTTTATATGTACAACCCTCCGCCTCGCAGATTTCACGATAATATTTATCAATATCACAACCCGTGAAGGGGTTTACACCACTCGGGTTCCCTACCTCATCAAATTTAGGTTCAAGGATTGATATGTGCCCTTTGTGGGTTCCTCTTGCGATTCCTTTAAGAATCATACTGAATCGGTTCCTTGAGTAAATAGGGGCCATTAGTAGCACTCTTGCTTCTTCCTTGTTTCCGCACTTCCTATGAATATCATCAGCTATTTCGTCAACTGTTACATATTGCCCATATACCCTTGCGACAATACTCTCGGTGATGCCCAAAACGTCTTTATTGTTAAGGTCGAAATATGGCTCTGACAAGGAGTCATTGGGGAACTCGGCGGTTGCGTCAAGAACGGCGCGAACTACCTCTTCAACAAGGTTATCACCCTGTTTGAGGATGGGAAGCTTGATTCCCATGCCAACTACACCAACATTATTATACATTTTCTTTTTGTTTAGATATTTTGCAACTTATTTTTTCGTTTTTGGTTTAACGACAGTTAAGTCTCCGCTAATCAACCAACGATTATCAATGGTCTTCATGATTCGCCAAACAATATATGGTTCTGCCAAGTTTAACATATTCCTGACAATATTTTCTTTTTCCCTCCTGATAATTTCCTCCTCGGGAATTTTCATCATAGAGAGTTCTGCGATATCGGGGGTAATTGTTTGCCCGTGAATTCGGTTGGTATCAATTGTTGGGCCCGATAAGTCCACCCAAGTTCGTGCTCGGGTGGGCTTCGGTGCCTCTTGTTTCTTGAAAAGACGTTTGAGGAATCCTAATACCATGATTAAAGAACATCAAAGTCTAATTCTGCGTGAGAGCCGTCTTCTACTTCCGTAGAGATGTTGGTGGTGATTTCCTTCGCCTTTAGCACGGCGTATCCAATCTTGGAAACAAGCCTTTTGTTGACGGTGCGGGCCAACTCGTCGGGAGCTGCCTCTGTTTCAACATGAATGTGGCTTGCGCCACGAAGCCTAAAAGACAAACGCCTGTTCTGTGCATTCTGAACAAAGTTCAGCACAACGCTGCCCAAGAGGGCGAGTGTGAGAAGAATAATAGATGTGTACATAACAAATTTTGTTTCAATCGCCAACAAAGATAGTAAATTCTTTTTTAATGTCCAAACTATTTATCTAAAAAAAGTATAGAAAAATGAAACAGCAAATAAGATTAACCGAGAATCAATTCAGGGCTATCATCGAAGAGTCCGTGAAAAATATCATCCGCGAAATGCAGGAAGGCGAAGATGTTGAAAGCCTTGAAGGGGGTGAAGAACTTGAAGAGGGTTGGCTTGGTGATAAGTTCAATCAGATGAAGACCGCAGCGGGCACGCTCATGCGGTCATCGGGAGATAAAAAGTTGGGTATAGCTGACCGTTTTAAAGCTGCTGCAAAGAATTGGGGCACTCAGGGTGAACTCAATGATTTGAATACGCTACGCACTATGCTTAGTGACCTTCTTGACAAGCGTAAGATTTCCCCTAACACCACGGTTGGTGCATTGGTTGGTGGTAAATACAACAACGGAAAGTTCGGTACAATGAGCGCAATGGCAGCAAACCGTAAAGGACAGATTGCAAATCGTGGCGGACAAGCTCGCTAATTAAAATAATTGTCTATAAATTATTTGGATATGAAAAATACGGTTAAGCTTAATGAAACACAGCTCAAGAAAATTGTTGCTGAAAGCGTGAAGGGTATTTTGAAAGAATTCCATTACAGTGAGGAGGGTGAGATTATGCCGGATAACGGAGATTTTTATAAGGGAGAACCATATGTCGCGGGAGATAATCCGTTTGCTGACCATGACACTAAAATTAAACGTCCCGAGGTAAAGAAACCATATTTTGAGGATGAAATTGAAATGGCTAAAAATATGGTTGATGCTTTAAATCGTAAACTTTATTCTATGACAAGAGAGGTGGGCTCAAGGATGGTGGACTCAAATTTTGAAAGAAATGTAGCAAGGTTGCAAAAGGCCATAAAATCTGCAAGGAATACATTGGGGGCTCTGCAATTTTAACTAAGCAAAAAGGTCAAACTATTTCCTTTAAAGGTTCCTCAAAGTTTTGGGGAATTTTTTTTAGATAGCGGGGAACGATAATTCCATACTCGCGTTTAAGCCGTCTGCACTGCCTCCTGAAACGCCAATTATGCCTAAATATTCCACCGTTGCTATTTTCAATTGTCCGAACATAGTGGTGAATCATTTCGTGAATCATAAATGATTTGAAGAGATTAAAGTCCCATTCATGAGAATAGGAAAACCATATATGCCCTTCAAGACCTTTTTGTGTCAGATGATTTGTGTACCTCGCGTATTGGTTTTCGCTTTTGAATAGAGAGTAGCGACACTTCTTCAGCACGCCGCCAAAATACTGATGGTTGCACTCATCAAAAAGTGCAGCCATCTTTTCTTTTGTTATATAGGTGCTTTTGGGCATTATGCGCTAATTTTTGCTAAAATTGAGAAATGGTCACTTACCTTATCGGGAAGGACAGTAACCTCGGCGTCGGGCGGGTTGTCGCCAATGTATCCAAATTGGTCTATGTCCTCTTGATACTTAAATGGTTCTGCATAACTAATGTAGGTTGGTCCTTCGGGGGTTTTGGGGTACACAACAAACGTGTCCTCGCTCAGGCCCGCATATTCCTTAAGGTTATATATGAACCTATCCTTTGAAACATTCATATCACCGCAGAAAATCATATTTTTGCGCCATCCTTTTGAGTATTCGTACTTTATATCTTCTGTTGTCCAAGAGAAGTGACAATTTTTAATTATTGTATCACCAAACTTTACGCCGGTAAATCCATGCCCGTTTTCTGCTCTGGTGCCACCGAGATGGGCCCAAATATTGCAATGTTTGGCATACTTTTTCTTAACAAATATGGGTAGTCTTGTATTTCCCCAAAATGTTTTGTAATTCCACAAACCCAATAAGAATTTACCTATGGGTTTTTCAACTTCCTGCAGGCATATTACGTCGGGGCTTTCTCTGTGAAACAGTAGGGCCTGCTTAAATGTTCTCCACAACCAAAAGTGGGGTTTAAAGATGCTTATTTCTTTTGTCCAAACGCGAACATTGAGGGACTGTATCTTAATCTCTTCCATATCGTTATTCGTTTGCTTTCGTTGATGAATTGTCTGTTGTATAGACATTACAATAAGTGCTGCCATCAAGGTGGGGGCAATTTATGCAATCGTGGTGAGGATTTGTGCACGGTCCTCCATGAAAACAGTCGGGGCCCCATGTTGGCACTCCTATCGGTAGGCAAGGTGAGATTTTATTCTCTGCATCTTTTTCGGCAAGTAACTCCGCGAGCCGTTCTTTTGGCAATCGCATGTAATCTTCTTTATTCATTTTTTAGTGTTTTTATTATTTTATCTTTTTTTGCTTCGGTTAATCCTGTCTCCCAACATTTGTCCTCTTTCCATGCCGTGACGTAATCACCGTAGGTGCGTACAAAATGTTTTTTCTTCTGCTCTTCTGTAAAGTCGGTGTCGTCATCAACTATCACGTAATTATTACAGGGGTGTTCATTGATAAATGCTTCTATTTCTTCTCCTCGTGTTGGCCACGAAAGATGACCGTTGCTATCTTCATCAACAAGGAGTGGTGTTACCATAAAATCTGTTGGTAGCCCAAGAAGTTTGAATATGTTAGGCAGTTCAGTGTCACTTCTCCAACTTGAGCTCACAACGAGTTGGGCTCCCGTTTCCTCTAAAATCTCATTAACTCTCTTGACACACGCGGGGTCAAAACATTCCTGCTCCCATCGAACAAATGTTGGTGCAAGTTCTTTTAAACGCTTACTATTGTACCATTCTTCGTGGTTGAGCACACCGTCTATGTCAAGAAAAAGGTAACGCATTTCTATAACTATTGCTGTGTCGAGAAATACTCAATGACGGCAAAAAGGCCTTCTGAAAGCGATTTGAAATCCTGTATGGGGAATAGGGTATTATCTTTCGCGGCGAAAATGTTCCATGTTTTGTGGGCGGTTAGGCTAATCTCCAACCTTCTACAATCCTTTAGAAGTTCCATTAAGGCGTTTGTTGACCAACATGGGAATATGTAGCCATGCCTGAATGAAAGTAGATTATCTTTAATTGATGAGTCTAAGCCAAGGAGGGCATTCCAATTATATATCCCATTTAGTGTGGAAGAGGTTCGATAATACGTCATGTCAGCGGTTTGGGGGTCAACACCCAATTCAATGAGCCTTTTGCTCTGTTTCAATGTTGTATATTCCATGTGGCAAAGATAAATATTATTTTGGATTTTTAATCTTCTTTTGAAACATTTTTTAGTTCTTGCTTGTTTTTGATATAGACAACGCACCAACCGAAATCGTCGATTATGCAGCAGAGGGCCCACAGGATTAGGGCGAACTTAAGCGATGGCATGGCTAAAAGCGCAAGAGAAAAACCAAGGATACAGACAAACCCCATGACGATGGAGTGGTTATTGTCGTATATCTCTCTTTCTTTTTCAAGCCATAGTTTGGCCTTGAATGCCATTATGCATTTGCTGACGAAGGTAGTGATGAATGCTGAATATATCAGCGATACAATCGCAAATAACCACACGTTGTAATATACAAAAGCAAGGAAAAGACCCAAAAGACAGCCGAGTACTGATTCTGCTATTGCAAATATGAGAAAGTTCTTCGTTACTGTTTTTCTGACCTTTCCCTTCCATATTATCCCCACGAGAAGGGCGGCGACGGAAGATGCTAAAGACTCAAATGCTATCCACTCTGCAGGAAGTGATGAGTAGATTTCTTTGGCAATTGCAGGATGAATGTAGGTAATGAGCAGTCCTGACATGAAAAGACTCATGAGAATCCACTTCTGATTGTCATCAGGATGTACGTTGAGAATATTGAGAATTTTCTTGAACATGCCACAAATATATGACAAATTTGTGACAAAAACAAAAAAGGATGCCACAAAGACATCCTTTTGATACTACAACCGAACGAATGCATTAAAGGTGCGTGGTTGAAACAATGAGGAGTTTCTTTTTGAAACTTACTCTGAATATTATGTTATTGAAGGCAGTATCTGCTGTTTCATCCATTAGCCATGCCTTAAAAACGTCGGGGGCTTCTGAATATGATGCAATGTCGCGGACAACATAGATAGCCTCTTCGGCGGTTTTTTCAAAGTATTCAACCTGTCTGTACTCAAGTTGCTTGCTTACATAGAAGAGTCGTACGCTGTCGTCAAAAAAAGCCGCGGTAGTATAATGCATTGTGCTATCAATAGCGGTATACCATTGGTCATGATATGAGCCGATATGTCGCGTCTCATCTTTTGTAGACAATGAAGCGCAACCGCTAACTAAAAAAACAACTAATATTTGTAATAAAAATTTCATCGTGCCGCATAAAGGAATTAGCCGTATGTGTGATAAGTTGGACTCGAACCAACAATCCCCTATTCCGTCTCGAACAGAAATTGGCTTGCGGATATTTCTGCATCTTAAAGTAAAGGCTGCTCGAGAAACACGTACCCCTATTTAAGTAGCATTCTTGTATTAACCGCCTCCCCGCGCCTATACGGGGCGACTTTACCATTTGTCTACTATCACATATGTGCCGAAAGAAGGACTCGAACCTTCACGCTTGGGGCAATTGATTTTGGGTCAATCATGTCTACCGTTTCATCATTTCGGCAATTAAAGGTAGAGTCCTTAAGGGTGACCGTAGCGGAACTTGCTGACTCGAACAGCCTGACGTACATTTTCTCGTTTCACCCGTGCATAGAATACTACGGTCAACTCTACCTTATGCGGTGCGTATGGGGCTCGGACCCATGACCTTCGGCGTGACAGGCCGACATTCTAACCATCTGAACTAACGCACCATATATTGTCCTTTTTCCGAAAACGCGCCCAAGGGGGGCCTATTACCGTTCGGAATTACAGCTTTGCGGGAGAAGCAGGATTCGAACCTACAACCTATTGATTAACAGTCAAGTGCGCTACCATTGCGCCATTCTCCCAAAATTACAGGTGCGTAAACGAAACACCCTCAGATTTCCCAATAGTTTATAGATTAAAGACCTAAAACCATTATGTGGCTCCTTCACACCTACAAAAAACAGTCTTTGTCAGCCACCACGTGTTATGGCAATATAGGCAAGTCATTAACGTCGGGCTGCCACGACAATGGTTATTATTACGCTAAACACCAAAAAGAGCGGGTCTGTTTACTTAATTGTTGCGGAGGTAGGATTCGAACCGTTTGTGACGACCTCCTGCTTATGAGGCAGGCGGGCTGACCAACTGCTCCACCCCGCAATGTTCGGTAGAGGGTGGGAGAATCGAACTCCCATTGCAGGAATGAAAATCCTGAGTACTAACCGTTATACGAACCCTCCGTAAAGCTACAGAGACTGTCCTGTAGCACAACACGTACCTACGATTACGCTGCAACGTTATTAGTGTGCAGGGTTACGATTCCCGGCGCCTTGTTGGGACCGTATTTTGAAAAAGGGCGTTTCCGCGGGTTGGACTTGCACCAACTTACTCTCGGTAAAATCCGAGGCTTCAAATCTAAAAGCCTCCGCGGGTGCCCTGTTGTGCATGAATGAGGATAACAACTGCATGGCTTTTAACGTGGTGGCTTCACTGATTTGAAGTTATCTCTTCGGATTCGCCTGTTTTTTCTTGGAAATCTTCTATTCCATAATAAGATATTGTATTATTATAGTGTCCATTTTTCGCCTCCCATTCTAATATGCGTTGAATCAGTTCTTCTTTTGTAATCCCGCATTTGTCCCGCTTAGATGCGTTCTCTGCCTGTAATATAATTACACAATTTGCCGGATGGGAGATATAATATGGGTCAATTTTCCTCCGAAACCCTTCTTTTATTGAGAAAATATGGTCTCGCGATACGCCATTAAGATTATCTCCATGATTTTTAGCTTTATACCATCCATTCTCTTTTAGAAGAGAAAGACCCTCCGCGGTTAAAACGGTTGAAATAGGAAAATTGAATTTACACTGTTTTTTATATGCAAAAAAAGTTTCATTAAGTTCAATTGCTTTTTGTGTGCGGTCTTTATTGGCACATTCTCTAGAACAATAAATTTGTCTGTTCTTCTTCGTGTAAAATGTTTTGCCGCAGAAAGGGCAGATTTTCACAAATTTTCCTTCAGTACAATCATACCCTTCTATAGTTTTTGCGTACCTTTCTTTAAGTGTTTCGCTAATTTTAATACACTTTTTGTCACCAGCCTTTTGGTTTGTAAGTCTTTTTGCACATAAGTCAGAACAGGTTTTTCTATAGTTTCCATTATTAAAAACCGCATCACTACAAATTATACTATATTCCTTCCCGCAATATTCACAATTTACTATGTGCTCTTTTCGTTCAACTTTTTCACCGCATAATTTCGCGTGCAAGCTTTTTAACATATTTTCTCTATTGGGGTTCTCTATACACCACCTCACATGATTTGCAAAAACCCTTTTATTTGTATGTAAGATTGCCTTACAGTAAGGGCACTCGTTGTTTGAAATTTCCAACTCCATAGTGATTTATTTTTATATAAATAGTGGAGTGTTTGAAAATCGAACCCGCTTCTATTGTTTTTCTTGTTGTGGAGAATAGCGGTGCCGCCCCGCTCTCTGAAGCTTGCAAAGCTACTGTCCTACTGTCATGAACGAATTCCCCATATAACAGACTTTCTTGGTGTGTCGCATACCGTCCGTCTGTTGTGGACCACCGCGCATGGGTTCCTCCGTTTCGCGGCTTTCCCATGAGCCGTCGCAGTATGTACCTGACTTCTGCTGCGCTTAGCCTCTCCGTTGTGTGGAGTTCAGGATGGCAACTTTCAAAATCGGTTTTAGAATATCCCCTGACCGAAAACAGTGCCGACCTACGATTCGGAGGACGAAGTATGCATGCATGTGACTATATCTTTCAATAGCCGAAGCCTCAGCCTGTCCCATCTTCGTTCCCTTGTACTTCGGGCCATGGAGCCGAAGAACGGACTCGAACCGCCAACCCCCTGATTACAAGTCAGGTGCTCTACCATTAAAGCTACTTCGGCGAAGGGCTAATTTTTTACAACCAAGTCGTGCCCTGTGTGAACTTGGATAACCACCTGTCCGAAAAACGGGTGGGGGTATGTTATTTCATCCTTGTCAAAGAACATTTGTTGTCTTGAAGAGATTCGAACTCTTGTCCTCCGACTCCACGTCGGAAGCTCTGCCGCTGAGCGTTACAAGACTTCCATTTTGGAGGAGAGTATTGCAAGCTTCTCCTTCCTCAACCACTTTGGACTACCATGGAATGCCATTGTGGATTTTAAAGTATGGGGATTTGTCGTGTTAATCCTTGCAAGATTATGCTTTCAACCCATACTATTTGTGACTCCGGTGGGACTCGAACCCACGACCCTCTCCTTAAAAGGGAGATGCTCTAAGCTAACGCAAACCAACTGAGCTACGAAGTCTTACCGTTTAAGAATGCTTCTTGTTGTTAAGACAGTCTCAGTTTCTTGCTCTGTTTTATTCTGTCAACAACAACGGCAATGCTAATGGACAGCAGTGTTAGTGCTACCACGCCAAGAGCAATGTAAAATGTTGTCGTTTGTACCATATTCAAAATAATAAATAGTTAATTTCTCTTGTTTCTCTTGCAAATATATGTGTTAATTTTGAGAAAAACAAAAATTTCACGCATCTTCTTCAACAAAAGTTTTGTTTTTTGTTTGTTTTTTGATGATTTTCCAAATGATGTTTGAATAGTCTTTGCCTTTCCTTTTATTAAATAGGATGTGAGAGTAGGGGCTTTTCAAAAAACATTCTGCCGCTTCTTTATCTGTTTCAAAATCATCCCGATAGTCCATAAGCGCAGAAAACTCAATCTGCGCATACTGTGAGTAGAAGTCACATACTAATTTCTTGAAGTAGATGCGATTTTCCTCATTCAGTTTAGCAACCATTGCGGCAAGGTTGTCTAAACGTCCCTCCATGATGTAATCAAGTATTCTCCTTGTTGATAGCCCGTTTAACAGGCGATTCTGTTCAAACCAACTTGCAAATTTGAGTTTTACTCTGAAACCGTTTGAAAACCTTACGACAAAACCTTCGGCGTTGTCGCCGCTAAAGAGGTCTCTTATCTTTTCCCAATCTTTAATACCATCATAAGACTTGATTACGGTAAAGTAATCCGAGAGAGTTTCGGGCTCATCTTCCTTTCCTGTCTCGTTGTCAATGATTGCGAGGAGTGTTAAACTTTCCTCGTTGCCATAATCAACAATATGGCGGTCTTCGGGGTATACAATCTCAAATAGTAGTGTTTTCTTTACTCTTTTCAGGTGGTATAATCCATTATTGTCTATCGTATAATCAAGAAGATAATTACGGAGATAATCCAAAGCGACTCTGTCGGGGGCGAATGTTATCTCTCTGTCAAAAAACTTTGAAGCCCACATGGCCTGTTCGCTTGAGAACGAGCCTCTCGTTGCGATATGGGGCATGCAATAGTCGTCCCACCAAAGTATGCCAAGCGAACCATCCTTCTTGTCGAAAACTCGGTACGATAGGGAGTTCGGAACAACAGATTTATCCTCTATTTCTTCATAGTTGTAGAACTTAACAAAAGGGCGTGCAATTATGTCGTTGTTGCCGTCAACAATAAGACCTCTGCATTTCTCGGTGACCGAATTCCACATATGGTCAAAAGTACACCCTTGTGTATAATTGTATATGTAACGATTGAGTGTTTCTTCGTGCTGAACGGAAACATAGCCCTTGGAAATCATTTGTTCCAAGAGCTCCATATCTATTATGTAATCCTTTAATAACATAGTTGTGCCTCAAGTGAGATTCGAACTCACACGGACCTTTTCTGTCCAAGGGATTTTCTTGCCACTATAGCTTTCGCTACCAATTAGTCTGTTATGCCCGCAGTGCGGCCAACCTCAGGATTTACAATCTCCCCTCAGTGGCGAAATAAACCTTCTTATACTAATTGTTTGTGGTCTGGACTATCTCTTAGCCGTATTGAAATCTTGCAAGCAATCAATGTCTTTTAAAGCATTAAATTTTTGTGTGGTCTGCTTCCACCCGTACACATTGATATTTCAACTTAGGCTCCTCCCGTTTCCACTCAAAGACGCTTAGCGACTCATCGTGTACTCTACTCGATTCAATTTATTGTTTGTGTGTTGCTACACCAAAGGTAAATGTATTATGTAAAATCCCTTTTCAGTCAAACTCTTACATAATTGAACATAAAGTTTCTTATTCCATTTATCCGACTAAGTTGCGTTTCCTTCTATTACCAAAGGGCGTTAATAGTTCCGGTGGTCAACCACTCATTAAAGATGGACACTTCCAATCCTACTGCAAATAATAAATTGTCTTTCGATAGTCTCTACACACTGTCTAACAGCACTCTCAGCAATCACCTGATACTTTAAGGGTTTACCCGTCTGTACATTTCTGTCATCGACATGGCTGTGTAACATTGGCTCGGTATTGGCATATTTAGACTGTCTTCTTACACATAGATTCTAAACGACTGCTATCATTACTGAAAATCAGTTAACTATGTACTACTGTTGACAATTCACCAACTAATTTAGACGATTATCCGATATATTCCTGTATATCTAAATTTAGCTTTCACCGAATTAGGGAGGTTCTACATAACGGATTTCTCCGTGTCCACAGGCTACTTCCCAAATGGGTTGTTTACCTTATCTATCACGCTTTACAGCGTCCTGTGGTATGCACTCAAATTTTCATTAAGTCCCTCATGTCTACCTTTTCATCATTGAGGCAATATTTTCAAAGAACTATCTTCTTTCTTTTACAAGAATCATGCCAAAGTTGCACAATTCTTAAACTTTTTTTCTTGGTTCCACCGTCACTTTGTCTGCGATGCTTCCACAATGGCAAAGCGCCATGAGATTTTGGAAGTCTGCCACACTCCTTATAATTATTCCCGCAATGGAATATTCGGGGTCGGCAACCATTGTTCCCCAATGACTAAACCGTTTTGTGATTGCAGGTCCATAACCATCATTGGCTACAAATAATACGCTTGATGTTCCTCCGGGCTCCTCGTATAATGCGGACTTGTGATAGCCGTTATTGGTAAAAAATTCATCTTTAAGCCAAATGGGGTAGATGGCGTCTTCGTTTAAAGAAATGAATTCTTCTCCTCGTTTTGCTTTATATGTTCCATCCATATGGCTCTCAATCAAACGAACCACATTACTATCGCCGTCTTCAACAAGATTGCCTACATTATACTTATTAGCCATTTCGGTTGTTATTTTTTGCAAAGATAGCAACATATTTTGAATGTGCAAAGAAAATCGTAACTATTTATTAAAGATTTTTTTCTTCAATGAAATGGTTAATTTCTGCATAGTGCATTTTAACACTCCGAAATTGACAGAGTGCTTAATTAGGAGTATTAACAAGTTTACTCCTGATTGTAAGATTTATATATTTGACAATAGCGATAAATCTCCCTTTGTGTATCGTCAGGATAATATTGTGTATTTTGATAACACAAAGGGGCAGATAATTAACTTTGAACAATGGTTAAATGGTTATCCCAAACAACAAGGTCAATGTTATTCTGCAAAGCACTGCTATACAATACAAAAATGTATTGAAATCATCAATGAACCTTTTATTCTTCTTGATTCGGATGTCCTGTTGAAAAGGGATGTGTCTATTCTTTATGATAAAGCAAAAGCATTTATTGGGCATTTTGGGACAACGCGAATATATCCATTTATTTGTTTTATCAATGTTCCTTTGCTTAAAAAGTACGATGTTGCATACTTTGATGAAAAGAATATGATGGGCATTGTGCCGGGCGCAAACAATGATACGGGAAATACATTATATCGCGCCAAAGACAAAGTTCCTTGTGCTAATATTGAATTTCGTGATTTTGTTGAACATTACGGTGGTGGCTCCTATTCCGCTGATGTTTTTAAACGGTACCACAAAGGACAGCTTTCCCAAGATGAGTGGTTGAAGGTGCATAAATCTCTATGGGATGATTCGCCTGTGGGAGAACAGGTGCCTATACATATTGAACCTTATGTTGGGCAAGTGGAAAAAGATGTTCTCGTTAAGAAGCCTAAGGTAAGTTCTAAATTAAAATCTGTTGAGCGACATACGCATGTTCGGATAAATCGCTTGTGGCTCTAACAAGAAAGCCGTAGGAGAAATCCTGCGGCTTTTTCTGTATAATTGAGTGACTGTTTAAGCCATACTCTTTTCAAATCTAACGTCTTTGTCGGTGAAACGTGTATATCTATCCTGAGCGAGCTTAATGATATTCTCAGTTTTTACGCCTGATATTCCGCCGATTTTATCTGACAATTTATTGTTAATCAGAAGGGTGGGGATTCCCGTATCGGGGGTTGCGGATACGAAGAGAACGTGAGAGTGTTCAAAGCGCTGATATTGCATATTGAGAAGGGGCTGAATATCGGCATCGGTGGCACCTGCGGCCCTGAGTTTATCTATTGCGCTATCTTTGGGCTTATAGGGAAGAAGGGTCAGCCTATCAATGCTAATAGGGCGAAGGTCTCCGTTGTCCATTACCATATAATATTCAGTGCTTAAGGGTTTTATGCCGGACATATTAAAGTTGGAGTAGGTGTGAGTTGAGAGGTCTGCGTTGTTGCCTGCGTATTGCTGTATGCCACCCTTGGTCCCGAAGTTATTCGTACTCGTTCCATATTTTGCGGTACCAAACTGAACTCCGTATTTGTCGCCAATTTCATCGCGCTTCTTTTTGAAGTCGCTATACTGTTTTGAAATTTTATCCTGAGACTGCCAAGGGAGATTGTAAATTGTTAACTTAATAATGTTAACGAGGTTGCCCTCTTCTCCAAGATTCTTTCCTAAAGCGGCATAATCATCAAATTGATTCATGCGTTTGGTGACGGGGTTCATTTTGTGTCCTTTAGGGACTTCAATCTTTGCTGAGGAAACATAACCAAAGGTTACCATTCTTCCGTCGGGAATAGCGCTTAGAAGGTCAAAGAAGGACTCTTCGCCAACAACATCTCTCCATTTGCAGGATACTTCATTAATGTTCTGAGATTCTGTAATGAGCCCCATGCGTCCCATGAGGTCTCGTGCTTCGTTAAAGTTAAAATTCATGTCTCTATTTTTTTGTCAAACTCTTTTTCCTTTTTCTCTGAATTCGGGATACAATCTATCAAAATATTTCCGATATCGTTCTTCTCCCAAGATTCCTATTATTTGTTTGGGAAATAGCACTTGTTTCATTAGGTGTTGTGTGCTGATGTCAACAGGTTTATTACCAAAGCCCATACCTTCCCATCCTTTTGCTAATTCAATATAAGACTCATAATCTCCACCATTCTTTGATGCTCGTTCAGCAAAATCCTCGGGGCCATTCCATTCTTCATTGGGGCGATATAATTTATAGGTCTTTATTGGGGCTGTCTTTTCTTTTCCATATTCGTATTTTGTGTAGGGCTTGTTTCCGTATTCTTTCAGAAACTGTGCGAGTGTATATGGTTCATAGTTTGTCGCTCCGCGTTTCTTAACCCAAAAGTGTTTAATCATATTGGGGGTAATGTCCCCAAAGAAGAGAGCCTGATGCTCGTTATTGTTGAAGATGGTGTTGGCCATTGCGGGATTGTCTGATTTTGTAACATGCGGGTCGCTACTCATTTCTGCGTCCCGTTGATAAGCAAGTTTTTGCTGAATTCTTTCTGTTCTGTTTGCAAATGGCTGTGGGTTGGTGTTTTGGCCGAAATAGGTTGACTGTCCGTTCCATACGGGGGTGTCCAAGTCGTCGGAGTTTGCTGTAAATTCAAGAATAACAACGTCGTTGTAGGCATACCCGAATTCCTTGGCCTTATTAAAATCTATGGTAACGAATAAACCGTTAGGATTCATTCCGTTTTCATAGCTATATGCTCGGGAAATCTTTTCTTTGCCGCTGAGGCCTTCCTTGGCGACTTTAATGGCGTCCTGAATGTCCATTCCGTGAAACACCCTAATCTTTTCGTTTTTGCCAATGGGGGCAAATTCGGCGTTATTGTTAAGTGTTATTGTTGCATATGCTTCGTTTCCCTTTGTTTGGATGGTGAGGCGGCACGTGTGCTTATATACTGCCTTTATGCTTTTTGTAAACTGTTCTACATCGTAGTTTGTATTGGTAGATGGCGTTAGGTGATAAAAAAGGGTGTTGCCCTTCTCTTTGACCAAACGAGCGCCCCATCCAAGAGATTCTACGGTTGTTTCAAATTTATGCTTAAAATCTTGTGGGTTATTGTAGTATTCTTTTGCAGTGGTAATATATCTAACCTCGTCAAGTTTCTTCCTTTGGATAAGGACGTATTGACTAAAGGGAATTCTTTGTTTCCTCCCCCTATAAAGCCATTGTTTGAAAACAGGTAGGGATACTGCGGTAATACCCATTAGCCTATTCCAACCCTTGCTGTAATTCGAGAGGTATGCTTTCTTTGCGGATTCTTTAGATTTGAACCCCAACATAACCTTAGTCTCATCAAAGTCACCTTCTTTGTTTGATTGGTCGACGCAATATACGGTATCAAAATCATTGAGGTAGGGGCCTAAGAATACGTCAACAGCGTCTCCGTCTTTGCCTTTGGTAACATTGAAGTAACCGTAGTGATTTTTCATGGTAGTGAATTTCTCATTACCTTTGTCATCGTAGTATTTTCTTTTGCTACCTGCGGGATTTTCTATCGCAATGCGCATACCTTTAATAGATATATGTCCCTTGGAGTAGTTTCCTGCTTTCTTTTGTGGGTCGGTTGGAGACAGGTTAACCTTTTCCGCTTCTGTGGCTAAAACTTCGGCGGATACATCTTCAAACAACTTACGATATTGTGATTCTGTTAAGATTATTTCCATTTATTATAAATAGTTTAAATGGGCAAAAAAACGAAAGCGGCGAGAAGTTGTCCCGCCGCAATTGCAAATTAACAAACCTCAACGAAAAGTTCTATATCGTAATCATCGTTGTAGCCAAAATGGTATTTTCTATTGCCCTCTTCGTCTGTTGTAACGGTGCAGATATCATCTTTGAAGAATTGCATTAGCCATGTAATATATTTGATGCTGTTAAGGCGATGGCGGGCGGTGTCATAATCGTCTTCAACATAGGAAAGTTCCTCAATGAGCCCATTTTGAGCCTTTTCTGACATATCAAACCAATCCTTTGAGTTGCGCAAAAGGCGCAATTCTGTTAATCGGGTGTTTGCTTTAGCAAATTCTTCGGTGAAGTGCGGGAGGGCGCTAATAAAGTCGTTTAATGTGTACCAATTTCCGCTGATTGCTTCTTTTCTTCGCCGATATAGGGAAAAACACCTTTCGTTGTCGCCGGACACTTCGGGAGACGTTGCTTCAAAATTCAGAAGCTCATTCTCCTTATCGTCAAACAATTTTTCGCTTCCCTTGTACAGATATGCACAATAATTGCTTTCATCTCCGCTCTGAATTGGTCTTCTGATAAGGTTTTCCTTGTTTAGGAGGTGGGCAATAGTGTCATAGCTATCTTTTGGGTATCTTCCAACATAGCAATTTGTGTACTGCTCGGAGATTTCGGGATAATCTTCAATCTTTGACTTGCTCGTACTTTCGATTGCATCAAAGTCTGCAGAGTAAGAACGATTATTGAGGTTCTTGAGAATGTTCATGTTGCCCTGTACAAGGACTTCTTTTGTTTTGGTGTTCACCAAATATCCGTGAAGGTCGTATCCCATAATGTTTTCCTTTAGTGTTGTTAATCTTTGGTTGTTTTTCCCTTTTTTGTCCATGTGCCACTTTTATAGACATATGTGCCGGGTGTAAGGCCTTTGTCCAAAAAATAAAGAATTAGGCTGAAGATATACTCCATGTTGTCCCAAATATATTGATATAGAGACCACATGTATTCTTTTGTCTCTTTGGGGTAATCCGCCCCGTAAGCGCTGTTTTCTGTGCCTTCAATCCGTTCGTTGTAACAACCAATAATTTTTGCAACCTCGTCAAGAACAAAGGCACCACCAAATAAATTCCATTGGTCTACACCCCATCCGTGTCTTTCTATGTTATAAGAAAGGCCATCTAACTGCCTGCGGACGTCTTCAAGGCTTGATGCCAACGGTCCAAATTTCACAATATTCTCCTCGCTGCGCAAAATTTCCTTTATTGCAAAATCAATTGCTTTGGTAGAATATTTTTCGCCGAAATCAAACCCTTCAAAGTTTATACACTTTATCAGTTTGATGTGGTCTTCGTTTAGAGTTAGAGTTTTGCTCATGTTACGTTATTTTTTGTTTCTTAAAATCTAAAGATTCTTTTCTTAAAAGGAAAGCTATTTAGTCTTTGCTAATGCTTTTAAGCAGCTCTTTGTCTTTTTCTGTTAACTTTTTGGGTAGCTTGTATCTAATTCGTACAGTAATTCTTCCCTGTGGGCTTACTATTTTACCGTTGTTATACAAAACTAACCCCTTGCCTTCAAATTGGAAACAACTCCAATCGTAGGTCAATTCGGGCACCTTTAGGTGGATTCTACTACCATCAGGCGCTGTAATATCCTTTTCGTAACCCAACATTGCTTGGGAAAATGGGACATAATCCTCATACATCAGATTCCTCCCGTCATAGACACTGTATTTGTTGTCTTTGCTCTTTTGTACGTGGAGATGTATGATAAGGTCTCCGCGTGGACCTTCTCCGTAGGGGTCTTCTCCGCCCTTTCCTGCTACCACAATAATGGAACTGTCTGCGGCATATTGTGGAATATTAATTTGAATGTCTTCATCAATGGTTTCGATTCCGCTTCCGTGACAATGTTCACATTCCTTAACAATGGTAAAACCTCGTCCTTGACAGTTTTGGCATGGGGTTTGGAACATTTGTAGCATATTTCCCTTGCTGACCCTTTGGGTTATAACACCGGTTCCGTTGCAATAAGGACAGGTCTGTGCTTCTTCGGCGCCACTACCATTGCAGTGGGAGCACGAGTGAGTAGATTGCATTGTGAAGTTAAATGTGTCACCCTTAACGGCGGTGTCAATATCAATTGACAAACGAACTTCGCTATCGGGACCTTTTCGTGGACCTCTCCTGTGACTACCAAACATGAAGTCCCATGGAGATATGGACTCATCGTTGCGATGGTCGTATTCGTACCGTTTTTCTTTATCGGATAGGGTTGCGTTGGCTTCGGCTATTTTCTTGAATTCTTTTTCGGCCTTCTTCTTCTCTTCGTCGGTACCATTGGCCCATCTGTCGGGATGCCACTTCATCGAGAGTTTGCGGTACTTCTTCTTCAGGGTATCCTCAAACTCCTTCTCGGGAAGTTTCTTTTCTTCCTCGGTAATACCTAATATCTCGTAATAGTCCTGTTCCATTGGCACAAAGATAATACAAATTTTGTTAAGACGAAACTATTTATATAAAAATATGTTCAACCATGCTGAAAAATATCTTACTTTATATATGGCAGTTGCCACAAAACCTTTTTGGTGCTATACTTGTTTGGCTTTATAATGTAGAATCAAGCAGGGAGTGGAATGATGTGCCTGTATACTATACTCCATTGATGCCTTCGGGTATTTCCTTGGGTCGTTATATTATATTGAATGACCACTACGAGAATAATACGTGGCAGAATTCAATAAATACCCACAACCACGAGTGGGGCCATACGCGCCAATCGGCATATCTTGGGTGGCTATACCTGTTGCTTATAGGCCTACCATCTCTTTGTGGAAACATTTATGACCGTATCGCGCATAAGGATTGGCCTTATACTGAGTCTGCTAAATGGTATTATAACCAACCTTGGGAGAAGTGGGCTGATAAACTTGGCAATGTAGAAAGAGAATTTTAGAGATGGGTAGGCAACAATACAACCTAAATAGATTCACACTCCTTAAAGAGACCGCGGCAATTGACGATGGCTATTACGGAGGTATTAACTGCGCCTTAAACTTTGATGATGATTTATATGAAGAGTATCTGCAAGATAATGACTTGCAGGATACACCTGAAGTTAAAAAGGAATACGCGAAGAATGAGTGTGATTGGGACATAGAATATCTTGATGGGGAAACTTGGCATGCGTGTGAGAACAAAACGCTGAACTATTCTGAAATGGAAGATGATTTTGGTGAAAGATTGGCCTCCGAGATACTGAATGACTGTATGGATGAGAGCGAACACTCGTATGAATTTGACCTTTATCGGGATGATGATGTGGATATCCAAAATCCTAAGTCTCTGAATGCGGCAGCAAAAAAAGTAATGGCAACCGTTGATAGCCCGTGCGGAAAGTTCCGTGGATGGATTTTAACCGATGGGACGGTTCTTAATGCGGGGTGGGACCATAATGCGTGCTTTAGAATAAGTCCTGAGATAAAATACCGCGAAGATTTTACTAAACTTGGTAATGTTCGTTTCTCGGATGTGAGTTTAGAGTTTGGCAAGTATCCAACAACCGAACAGCTACAGATGGTTCGAGAGTTCTGCGATTATCACAGCGGAGATGATATCTATGTAGACTTCCTTGGCGGAAAAAATGGAAGGGCTGATAAAAAATATCATGGCTTGGATTATTCGGAACTGAAGGATGACCTATATAACTACTATGCGTATGGCAGCATTGGTGGAAGAGGGGGTATGTTTGAGGCAAAAATAAAAAAGATTGTTGCCGAAAGCGTCCGTGGTGCTCTTGACTTCCTGCTGTTGGAAGGGGATGACCGCTTGAAGAGGGTGAACAGGATTATTGATGTGGAGTTTGGTAATCTGCTTAACCTTGACGGGCCTGTTAGTGATAGTGAATACTACGTGGGCGGCAATCCCGAAACCACATGGAGGCAGTACCTTATGTTCAGCCTAAGGCATACCTTTGGCCTCATGACCAATCAGGACGTACAATATCTACCCCTCGTGGCGAAACTCGCATTCTCTGATAAAGTTGGGTTTGAAAAACGTAACGATAATGGAACGCAGCTCTCTGTCCTTCTTAAAATGGTGCAACTCCTTAAAAAGGATAACGCGCTGTTTCAGAGGGTTAAGGCAAATATTGATAGTGTTACATTTGAATCTCTATACCAAGAACTTAAGCCGCAGTTGGAACATATTGCGGCGACAGATAGTGAAGCGGCAAATGCAGTGGAAGAACGCAACGACTACGATATTGTAGAGGTGAATGACTTTGAAACGGCCAAATACTACGGTGACAGGAGTTGCTCGGAAAGCAAGTTGTGTTACACACAAAGCGTAAACACGTGGGATTCCTATACCAAAAACGGTTTAAACAAGGTTTATGTATGTTTGGTTCACGGGTGGGAGGGCGTTCCCGAGGTTGCGACCGAAAGAAATCCATATGATACATATGGTACAAGTATGATATTTGTATTTATTGACCCTGAGGGAAATATATCAACAAGTAACTGTAGGTGGAATCACTATACCGAGGGTCAATATAATGGCGATGTTGACCATGCGTTTACCAAAACGACCTTGGCAGAAACCGTAGGGGTCCCGTTTGATAAAGTGTTTAAACCCCACACGAAGGAAAAACTGCGGGCGATGGGCTACATCCAGTTTGATGAAGTTCAGGGGTTGTTGGATGAGGGTATGAACCCCAAAGAGCTATTTAGCAGTATGGGCTACTTTAATGATGGTTTTGCGAGGGTTAGACTAAACAGCAAGTTTAATTTCATTAATAAGAAAGGCAAACTTCTTTCAAATCAATGGCTTGATAGAGCGGGCGATTTTGAGGATGGTTTTGCAGCGGTTGGACTAAACGGCAAGTGTAATTTCCTCACCAAGGAGGGTAAACTGCTTTCGAATCAGTGGTTTGATAGTGCGAGCAACTTTTACTATGGTTTTGCACTGATTAGACTAGACAACAGGTTTAATTTCCTCACCAAGAAGGGCAACTTACTTTCAAATCTATGGTTTGATTATGTGGGCTTTTTTAGAGATAGTTTTGCGGCGGTTGGGTTAAACAACAAGTATAATTTCATCAACAAGGATGGTAAACTGCTTTCAAATCAATGGTTTGATGATGTGTATAGCTTTAAAGATGGTCTTGCGCGGGTTGAACTAAACGGTAAGTGGGGAAGCATAGACAGGAATGGTAAGTTATATATGAATGAATCAAAACACCGCCAAGTAGCAATAAGCGAATCGGACATCCGTGGTCTTGTTGCCGAATGTGTGCGACGCCTGTTTTAACAATAGAAAAGAAAAACCGTAGGATTATTCCTGCGGTTTCTTGTTTTTAGGTACAAAGCAATTCACTGTTCCGATTAAGAAAATGGGTTCCGATAATTTCTCCCAATGCTCAATTTTATTTGAATCTACGGGTCTTCCAATCGGGGATGTTGCAACAGTAATGTGTGGCTGTTTGTTATTGGAGGGGAACCCGTTTACTTTTACTGCAATTGCCTTATCGGAGACGCCGTAATGTGTCGCGCTTAGGGTAACCTTCTGTCCTTTTTGCTTCTTGCAGATTTCGCCCCATTTCTGTGCGTTTTCGGACCCATCGTTGTAGATGATAGTCATATGGTCGCCATAGGGCTTGTAGCCATCAGGAATTGGCGGCAGAACATCAAAAAGACTCTCTCTTGATGCTGCGTCCAAGAATACGCCCCAATATATCCAATTATTCTCCATCGATATTAAATAGTTGGATAATGGAATCTTTGTTTAAGGTAGAGAGGTCAAAGTCGGGCTCATTCTCTGACTTTTCGTCCCATTCTCTAAATCCCGCATCGGAAAGGACCTTTCTTAAGGAAAGGCAGGAATTAACATGCGCCTTTATGAGCTCAAAGCGCTCTTTTGAATTAAGTCTGCCGCTGATGCGAGATTCGCCAAAGCCAAATTTACCAATATAAATTTTATTGGCAACTATAGCTCCGAGAAATTCTTCTCTGCTTTTGCTTGTTGCGTTTTCCTCAAAAACAATGCTGTTGGGGTCCACCATATAACCTATGCTAAGGTTCGCGACTTCCTCCTGACCGAAATAATAACGATACTTTGAACCTTCGCACCCAGAGTACCTATTAATCCACAGGGTGCCCTCCTCTTTGACTCCGTTCTTAAAATAAAGAACTTCGGATGCTTCTGGATTGGCGTGTGTCATATCCCCTGAGAATATAACGTGGTTATCGTCGGTGCGATATTGTGCGTTCCATCCCACTTTTTCTCCTCGTGTATCGATGAAGGAGAGGTCAAAATCATATGTGCCATCGCTTTCCTTCCAATAAATACCGAAGTAATTATTGCTTGAGAGCTGATATGATGAACCGAACGGAAGTCCTCCCGCAAAGTTCTTTTCGGACGTAGGGCAAACAAGTTCAAGGTTCTTCGGGAACTTGACCGTTCCCGCTTTCTTGCTAAGGCGAGAAAGGAGTTCCCTATATAAAATATCTCTAACCTTATTGAGGTATTCTACATTTTTGATGGGTTCCTTGTTAGGTTTGCTCCAAACCTTTCCATTACGGATAAAGTATGCTTTGGGAGCGTTTCCCTCGCTAATGAGTTTACGTTCGTCAATTGTCTGAACGAGGCTGATAATTTTGAAAATATTAAGGTCTTCGGCCCTTTTCTTGATGGTATTAAGGTCCTTTTCATTACCAAGAACTGTCTGCCAAAAGCCTTCTTCCATGGGCTTATGGAACTTTATTGCCATTTTACGCAAGCGGTTAACGTATGGTGCATTAACCTTACTCCCCTTTAATGCAAGGAAGATGGGCTTAAAACGATAAAAGACACCTGCCAATGTTTCCATCTCGTCTTCGGTGAGCGTACCAAGATAAAAGTTGGATGCTTGGCTCTTGAGTGCGGCAAGTGTGTTCTTATCCTTTATAAGAAGAAGTCTACCTGTTGCCTTATATATAATATAACGCACGAGTTCTACTCCTGATGATGGCCTTAGATTAAGCGCGTCACACACTTTCACCATTGCCTCGCGATTTTTGATTGCGTCAACGTCCAAGATAATGTCCTTAACCGTTGTGCGGTGTGTAAGGATGAAGTCGGTCACGGCATCAAGGGTTTCCTGAGATAAGGCTATCCCACTATAGAGCATATCAAGACACCTCTGATAGACCTCTTCTACTGTTGCTACGCGAATAACTTTATAGTTTGAAAAGTCAATTGCGGGAACATCGCTCCTGTCTCCATCGTTGCAAATATACGCCTCTCCCTGAAAACCTGTTCCATATGTGCTCAGGTAGTGCAGGATTTGGTCAATGTACAGTTCTTCGCGACTGCGACTCGTAATATCTTCCCACGACTTATAAAAAGTGGAATTATAATCAATAGCAACGCTATCTATGAAGGATGCCATATCGGTATTGCACAGTTCCTCGGGAATAAGATATCCTCTTTGCGCGGCAAGGGAAATCAATGCCTTTGCGTTATTTAACTTAGTTGATTCTGTGGTGCAAACACCGAAGGCCTTAATAATTGTAGCGTTCATAATTTTGATGGTTTAGAATAAACTTGGAGTTGACTTGCGGGATGTAAGAAAACCAAAAATTCTAAATAGGAACATCGTTTGCAAAACCAAATCCGATGCAAATATAGTGATAATTTTTTAAAAAACAAGAAAAAAAAGATTTTTTTTCAGTACTCTACCTTTTCGAATGATTAGCTCAATGATTTCTTATATCGTTGAATTTCCTTGTTGGCAAGGTCTTGGAATGGGGCAAAGAATCGTCCGAATGCGGATTCGTCCAAGAATTCGGTAATGTTATTATCCTTTACCATTTTATATAAATTGCTAAAAGAGCGGTCTGTGGGGTCTTGAACATTATACATCATCTCGGAGAGTTCTTTTTTTGCCTCGTCAGTTAACAGTGGGTTGCTGAGGTTAATTAAACGATTATTTATATCATAGAAATCGCCATCATATCCTTTATTGGCCACACCATTGATAATGTTTTCCTGCCATTGTAGGGGTTTCTTTTTTGCTTTGATGCGTTCCTCGCAAAGTAATTTGGCTCGTTCCCTGACTTCATCAACAGAGACCGGCCTTTCTGCAATTTCGGGCATTAATTCCATAAGTTTTGCCTCGCTTACGCCCCTGACATTGCCAATATTGTCTGATGTGTCCCCTAAAAATATCTTTTTTAGCACAACGTTCTCGTGGGGAAACCCCTTCTCCTTCTTAAAGTTTTTCTCGGAATAGGCAATCTTCTTCCTCGGGTTATAAACACACACCTTTTCACCTATCAATTGTGTAATGTCCTCGTCGCTTGACATAATATAGATTAGTTCTTCGGGCTTCTTGTGTTGCACGTAATAAGCAATTAGGTCGTCACCCTCGGTCACATCGTCCATTTGCCACCTGATGAACATTTCATTAAAGTACGTGCACAGAATATCTCGCTCCCTCTCAAAGTTCTCTTTGACAAGTTTTTCTGCATCGGTAAGGACCTTCTCTTTCTTCTTATTCTTATCAAAAAGATATCGTTGCATTCTTTCTACGTTCTTGTTGAATTCCTTCATATAGTCGGATATCCCGTCGTGTTCTGCGTATTTCTTGTCTCGGTTGGCTTTATAGTCTTTGTAGAAACGATATCGCAGCATGCCACTATCCTCATTGTCAAAGAACACATAAATGTAGTCAAATGGCCGTTTGGTCATCATTATCCGAAGCTGAAGGAGGAACTGATAAATTGCGCCATAGTGTTCACCTTTGTAGTTGATTCGTGTATCGGCAAACGAAATCCTCAATAGGTTTCCGCCATCAACAAGTAGGGTGTAAAAGGGTTCCCCTGTAATGAGGTTGGGATGTGTTTCCTGTATGTTTCTTCTTATGGGCTGTGCCATGGACTCTTTTTTCTTACAAAGATAGTGTTTTTGTTCTATTTTGCAAAATTTAACTATTTATTTAAAAATAGTTTTGGCCGTAAGTATGCTCCAAGAAGAAATCGCTGAGATATGAAAAATACAATTAAGATAAACGAAGGGCAGTTGGCGCAGATTGTTGCTGAAAGCGTGAAGAAAGCGCTATGTGAAGAAGAGCAGCTTGGGGTTGATAACTCAAGGGATTTCATTTACGAGTTCAACGATGCCGCGAGGAAATTTGAGAGTGGATTGAAGAAATATTTGGAGAGGTGTCCTGATGAGGTTTTGTCCGCATCTTATGGGAATGCTGTATTTAAGAATTTGAACGCATTGAGGAACAGCATATCTGAATTTTACCAAGCAACATACGAAGCATAAAAAACGAGAAAACAAACAAGAATATGAAGAAGAATACAGTTAAACTAAACGAGAGCGCCCTCAGACGGATTGTTGCTGAGAGTGTGAAGAAGGCACTGAAAGAAGACTATGACTGGGAGCATTACAATGACGGCCCGTCGATGGAAGAGGATACATTTGAAAATGAACTGCGTTCCGTGATAGAGGAATATGGATTGGCTGTTGCACGATATTATGGAAATAAAGACTTCGTTAGATGGTGCGTCGATGTAATCAATGGCGTGCTCAATGACAATAAAAAATTATTGGAACCGGGAATTGAACCAGAACCAAGGATGAGGGGAGAATATTAAAAACTGTCAATAGAAGAATCAAAAAACAAGAATATGAAAAAGAATGTTGTAAAGATTAATGAAAACACCCTCAGGCAGATTGTTGCTGAGAGTGTAAAGAAAGTGCTGAAAGAATACAATCAGAATGTAGAGGATTGGTGGAGGCATAATGGAAGTTTTGATAGGGAACAAGCAAGCGGAATGCCTTATGGCGGAGACGATGATTATCTCCAAAAGACGGATGAGTGGTGGGAGTCACTTTCGGATGAAGCAAAAATGCAGATTTATAATGACTTTTTTGGTGAGTATTAAGCCACTATCTTTACTCCTTCATAAGAATATTGGCCGATAGACTTTCGGGACGGCCAAGGTAGCCTTAAACAAGATGAAAAAAGCCGCAGGATTTCTCCTACGGCTTTTCTTTTATGTAGTTAATCAGGTCGTTGATATTGGTGAAGTGTTTGTTCCCACTTGTTTCGTATTTAACGAATTTTCGTTCAAGGAAGTAGATTAGCTCAATTCCATTCTCTTTGCAGAGTTGACGCTTGCGGGCATCTAATTCTTGTATGTATTTAAGGTGGTTTTCCGCATATTCAATGCCTCTGCTTTTAAAGAAATTGGAAATGTAGTGTTGTTCTCCTTGACATTCTACTGCTATTTTTTTCTCGGGAAAGTAGAAGTCTAAACTTTGTTTTCCAAAAATTGTTTTGTTTCGATATTGATAAACATAAGAAAGGTTTTCACTCTTTAGGGCCCTGTTTATTGATTTTTCTAATTGACTGTTTCTACATAGGGGGCAACCCCGCCCCTCTAAATGGCTGTTAGGAATTTGCCAAAATTCGCCATGTTCGGGGCATATAATACACACCTTGGTGCGATTATTCGTGTATTCTACTTTTGAATAATCATAAAAATTGTCGTGTACAACATTTGCTTTATTAATAAACATTTCCCTATCAAGGAAATTACCGGAACATTTTCGGCATCCAAATTTTAAGTGTGCTTTGGGCGTTTGCCAAAACTCTCCGTGTTCGTTGCCAAACTCGTCTTTTTCGTGGCAAATAATACAAACCTTATCATGTGTTCTTTTAAAGTCGACTTTAGAATAGTCGTATTTATCCCCATGGGTTGCCCTAAATTTTTCTATAATCTCTTCCTGAGTGAAGTGGTGGTTATTGCCACAATATGGGCATCCCTGTCCGTTTAAATGCCCTGCGGCTATTTGCCAAAATTCGCCGTGCTCGGGGCAAATAATGCACACCCTTTCCCCGTAGCCCTTATAGTCAACTTTAGAATAGTCGTATTTTAAGCCATGAATTTGCCTTGCTTTAGTAATAAACTGTTCTGTAGTAAATCTTTTTTTGTCCGCATTGGTTTCATGAACACACTTTGGGCATCTACAACCCTTTATTAAATGGTTTCTTGCTGTTTGTTTGAAATCACCGTGCTTAGGACAAGTAATAATCACATCGTTTTTAATTCCAGTAAAATGTGTTTTAGAATAATCATACTCCGGGTGAATCTTTTTGCTCTCTTCAATAAATTGTTTTTCTAATTTTGCTAATCGTTCTTCTTTCTTGCATTTAGCACATCTATATTGAGGTTTTAAGAAGCCTTTCGGAGTAATCGAGAACTCTCCATGTTTTGGGCAGATTACGATTACGGGCTTTGTATTCCTAATATACTGTGTTTTACTATAATCATATTCCGGGTGTACTTGTTTTGCATAAGCAATCCACTCTTCGTTCGTGTATCTTTTAGATGGACGAGGCTTGTTCTTTGGTTTACCACAATTACAATTGGGGCATGTTGGATTTTTAGTGAAACCGGCGATTGATTTTTCCCACTCGTGGCCACATTTATTACAGCGAAGAAGAAGTTTCCTATGACCATTTTCTTTCCGCTCTATTTTTAAGACAGTAATATCTTTATTTAACTCATTCAACTTTTGTATTCGTTCATCCTGCGACAATCTTGTTTTATCCATAAACAATTCCGTTTTAACATAAATATACAAAAAAACGGAAAAATCAAATATTCTTCCGTTTTATATTCAAAGCACGACTTAATTAGTCGGTATCGTCCTCCTCTGAAAAAACAATATCTTCTGCTTTGGCATTTCTGAGGGCACTTTCTCCAAAGAGTTGTTTCATTTTTTCAAAAATAATGGGTATTTGTGTTTTTTTATAATTGTCCAATTCGTCTTCTGAAATGATTCCATTGTGAACACAACACATAGTCCCACTATAGGTTATATTAAATGGAACGGGTAGTTGATTCTTATACACACTTACCTTTGTTATCGTGCCATATTGATATTCCTGACCCTTCAGCGTTGCCTTAAGCTTTTTTGTTGCCGCTTTTGCGGTCCCGCCACAATGTATGCCAAGCCTTGTTGCATAGAAAAGTGTTTTACCGCCACTGTTTTCAATTGATATTGCGCCACCCATTGAGTTCATGACATCTTGCCATATTTTATTTACAACAAAGAAGGTATTCGTATATGGAGAGCCAACTTGTCTGGACGAGGAGATTCGGGGGAAAATGTCTTTGAATGCCGTAGCTATTGCCCCCGCATCGAATTGCGCGTTGCCAACCCGTGAAGTGTAACTACGGAAGCTTGAAATACTGCCGACGGAATCCCAACAGAACAATATTGGCATTGGAATTTCACCGTTATCTTGCTTGTCCAAAAAGGTTTTCATGATAAAGGCGATGTCTTCAATAACAGGAACCCTCCTTCTTTTTGATACTGCTTTCCCCAATGAATAATCCATATCTCCACAGAAGTCGCAAATACCTTTATTTGTAAAAAGGAAATAATCACCCTTCCAATCTATGATTCCTTCTTCTCCGGTTTCTTGGTTAACCCCATAAACGGGCTCTATTGGCATTCCGCAATCTTTAGCAAATTGGAATGAGAAGTTACCTTCTGTTTCAAAAATTACCGGTAGGATGCCTTGCCTCATTGCTGCGGCGATTGCCACATTCTTTAATGTAGATTTTCCTGTATCCGACCATCCGCGAACAGAGAAAACGCCCATGCCCTGAGGGATGCCGGGTAATTTTAGGGCGTCCTGAAATGCTTTGGGCATTATTATCCACTCAAGTTCCTTGTCTGCAACTTTGCTATTAGACTCGCCTAATAAATTCTTCTTAAAATCGGCAACGCTAAACGATGCGACTTCTTTCTTTTTTAATGGTTGTGCCATAATGATAAAATTTTTGTTAAGTTATTGTTCGTTATTTATGCTATTGCAGTGTCCTACATTATTTTGGTAGTAACAATGTCTGCAGAGGGCAATGTATTTGTCGTCGCCCCCAATCTCTATTTGATTCCCGTCTCTTATTATATTGCCTTCTTGGTCAATTCTTGCATTGAAGATGGTTTTACGCCCACAGGCACAGGATGATTTTATCTCACTGATACTGTCTGCGACCTCAAATAGCCTTTTTGAGCCCGGGAACAAGTGCGTTTGGAAGTCTGTACGGAGGCCAAAGCACATGATGTTAATTCGATAGTCATCAACAATGGATGCGAGTTGGTCAACTTGTTTTTCTGTGAGAAATTGGGCTTCGTCAACAAGAATCCACTTGGGTGCATTTATTCCTCTTTCGGTGATTTCTCCGCACAATTGTCCCACAAAGGCGTAGATATCAAGTTCGGGGGATACGGAGACGCATTCTCTATCACCAAGAGCACGGGAGTGTATAACATTTTCTCCATCCCTGTTGTCAATTGATGGTTTGAGGATAAGAATCCTAATGCCCCTTTCTGTTAGGCTGTGTGCCATTGCCAAGAGTTGCAATGATTTTCCGCTCGCCATACAGCCATGTTGGAAAAAAAGCTTAGTATTACACATTAGAATGGAAGGTCATCACTATCAGTTATTACTTCGGTGGGTTGTTGGGGAACTTCTTCTGCTGCGGTTGTGACAGTTTCGGTTTTATAACCATGAGCACTGTTGTATTCTGCTCGGTCAACCCATTTTTTCTGTTCGCGGTCAAACCAAGGGGTTTTGCCGTCTATAACAAGTCTCAAATAGTCATAGGGCTTGCAGGTAAATACATCGCTCCACTTTTTGGGGTCGTTAATCCAATCAACGATTTGTTGTTTGTCCTTTGATGCGGGGGTGTCAAAGCCGTCTTCCATAATATCAATGGATGTTTGGTTTTCGGTGTTACCCCTCGTAATTGTAAGGTGGATATCCCTTCCGCTATAGCAGTCAAGGATGTTCTTCTTTACCCCGAGAGCCTTGATGCTTTCAAGGTTCCTCTGTCTTACGAGATTGATGAGCTTGTTATAGGGGTCTGTTTTGTCCTGACGGATGTTAAATTTCCAAAACTTAACTCCTTCGTTTTCCTTTCCGCGTTCAATACAGCGAAGAATGACTGCTTCCTTAGGTTTGTTTGAAATGGAATACTTCTGCAGGATTTCTTTCTGTGCGGGACTAACGCCTTCTTTTATAGACTCTTGATAGGCCTTGTAGTTTTCTTCACAGAAAGGGCACTTGTTGCCAAACTGTTCGTGGTCAATGTCGGGATTGTTTCTCGGATTGAGGCAAACATAGGTTTTCCATTGTGTTTCACCCTTTTCGGCGTCTTTTAACTGAACTGAATGAAAGTGTACGTGAGTGAAAGGGTTGGCAACTGTTTCGGATGTGGGGAGGATGCGGATTGTAATTTGTTTCACATTTTCTCCTTTTGCTAAGCGAACATTTAGATAGTTCTTTTCGCTGAATGTCGAAGGCTTTTTATCATTTGCGCCTTCGTTCGAACGAGCATACTCGTTCTCAATGTCATCTAAAGAGATGTTCGGCAGATTTTCTGGCATAAATTTTTAAAAATTGTTTATTATAAATTGTACGCTACAATATAGCGTTTTTAATTCAAAAAGTCAAATCTGCAACGGTATTTTTTGCCTAAAATCCCGTAGCGCTATACAATATCATATTGGCATCGCCTTTGAACATTACCATGGGGTCGCTATTACGCCGTGGTATGCCTCCGTTTAATGCACGATACTTCTTATCAAAAAAGTCATATTTAAGTTTTTGTGCGTCGCGGTTTGAGAACAGATAATGCATTCCGTCGTGGGATTCATATTTATCCTCATAGTCAATATTGTTGTCTTTGAGATATTTTTCAAGTTCTGCTTGTGCTCCTTTGTCGTCAATGTCGCAGTCTATGAGGCCCCAAGGTCTTACCTGTGTCCATTTTACATGGGGGTCGTCGTTTATCATTTGTCTGCCTGCGGCGAATTGGAATTCTCTTCCCTTTTCCAAACCTCTTTGTTTGAGGCTATCGGCATAGGCGTTTGTTGTTGTTCTTGAACGTTTGTTGATAGCCATGTAGCACCTTGCATTAAAGCGATTACAAAGGAGGATTACAGCGGAGATGTCTCTTGGGGATTCAATTTCTTTTACTGCTCTGCCGTGATTGGATACCATTCTTTGGTAGGACGGATTAACAATCATTTTAATGTGGCGCAGCGATTCTATGGCTTCCTCGACCGTATTTCCTGAAACAATGCCATATGCTATATAGTTGGCAGAAAAGCGTGCGGATGCGTCGCCAAAATGATTTTTGTGGAAATTATTTAAATTGTCCTTGCGCCGTTGTGTTACGAATACATACCAAAAATCATCGGAACTTTCCCATTGTTTCCTGATTAGGTTTTCTGCGGTTTGAAGTTGGTATACCTCGTCTACGTGTTCGCGGAGAACCTGACGAACACTCTCGGCCACAATCTGTTTAAAACTTTTTGCCATTAGAATGAATTTTGTTTATAATAAATAGTCTTTTGCTTACTATTTATATAAAAATGTTCAGATTATGGGTGAATTATATTTTGTTGTTGATGACGGTGGTATATACAACGTATTAAGTGAAGAAGACCTTAATACTTATGGTGTTGAGGATGACCAAATTGTTGGTAAACCGTTTACAAGTTTCAATGTTGCAAGCAAGAAGGCGGACATCTTGAATAGACAAGCAGAAGAGGCTTCTTCTGAATTTAGCCCGTCAAAAGGTTATTTTGATGAGTGCAGGAAACCCATTAGGATTACCGAAGGACAACTCCGTAACGTTATCGCCGAGTCAGTTAGGAAGGTTTTAAAAGAGGGCGGAATGTTTGATTATCTCACGGGTAAGCACCATCCTTCAAAAAAAGAGATTGCTGACCCCACCGTTGAAGATGTGATTAAACAGAACGGATGGCTTGTTAAGAAAGTGGAAGAAAAGGATGATGGTAAGGTATATTGGGTTGAGCCTAAGACCGTTGGTGGAGCCCCCCTTGATGGCGTCTTGTCATTAAAGGAACTTCTTGACGACCTTAAGACCTTCGGCGTTTCCGTTTCACTTATTAAGAGAGAACCCGTATTCCCCGATTATCCCAAGGCGGCGGAGAAGGCCGTAATTCTTGTGAAGTAGCTGAAAGCGGACTTTTTGCTTTTTAAACTATTTATTTATAAAGATTTTGATAATATGTTGCGTTATTTAAGAAGAAAAAGTGTCTCACCTGCTACTTTAGAGAGGGCGGTACCTGTTCGTGAAGAACAACAGATTAAAGAAGAAACTAATAAAACAAAAAAAGTTAAAGATATGCCAGTTGACTATAAAGAAATTGAGAAACTTGCCAATGAGCTTGCTCCTGAGCAGAAGGCAAAAAGAGTCAAAAAGGACAAAGGGCTTATTGAGCGTGTTGAGTCTTCTAAAATTCTCATCACCGAGGATAACAGACAATTATTAATGGACTAATCGCCATGGATAAACAATTTTTGAAAGAACACAACCTCCTAAATGCGAGGGATAAATTCATGCGTATGGTGGAATATAGCCCCAAACAGGGTGTTATTCTGACCGAGGAAGAACTACCCACGGACAATGACCCCTCCGCACAGGGTGGTGCTCCCGCCCCCGATGGTGGTGTTCCATCCCCCGATGGTGGCGCCGCACCCGCCCCTGCTTCTGATGGTGGTCAGGGTGTACCTGAATTCAATCCTCAGGGCGAGGGCGCTCCCGCAGATGGCGGTGTGGACCCTTCTATGGACGAAGTGCCTCAGGAACCCGTTGCGCCGCAACCCGAAATGGGTGGTTCAACCGAAGCTGAAAGCGGAGACGAGGTTATCGACGTTGACGACCTGACCGACGCACAGGAAGAGACCGAGGAAGATGTCAAGAAGAGCCTTAAAGGAATTAAACATACTGTCGAGAAACTCGGAAACCTTGATGATAAACTTGAGCAGGTTATGCAGCTTATCAATAAATTTGAAAGCGACATTGATGCAAATAACAAGCACATTGAGGAACTTGAACAAGAATTCCAAAAAAGAAACCCTACAACCGTTGAAAAAATGAGCCTGCGTACCCGTGGTGGTTATCCTTTTACCCAATCCACTGATGAATTTTGGGATAAAAAGGAAAGCGAAGGTGTATATAGCACCGCGGACGATGAAAACGGAAAGGGCGCACCCCAATATCAAATTACAAAGGCTGAAGTTGATTCCATTAACGATTGGCCTTCAATCTCAAAGGCAATTGAAAATGGAGGATTCCATCAAAGCCTGAAAGATTTGGTCTAATTTGTTCGTTTTGACTTTTAGAGAAAAACCGCAAGAGAAATCCTGCGGTTTTTTATTTGCGGTGAGAGAGATTCGAACTCCCGGTGCCTTAAACCACTCGGCCATCTCACCAAAAAAATAGGCTGCCCTTGGATTTAATCTTGCCTACGCACTGTGAGGCACCAAGGCGGTTCGTTCAGGTTGCCCGGTTTTCTCTCCGGAGTAGTCACGGGCCCTCGTGCGTGTCAAACGGGAAGGTTGTACCTGCCGCAGCCTATGTTAAATATTGTTGAAACATCGGGATTCGAACCCAAACTGACAGAACCAGTGCCTATTGGGGGGAGCGAGCCCCCATTAACCGATTATAGGCAACAAATTCTTCTCGGCGAATTAACCGTAAAAATCTGTAGTGCTACCATTACACCATGCTTCAATAAAAACAATAGACTACCTACGGAAAAATCTTGGCGTGCGTTCGTCTCACCGTACCTCCAAATGCCTGTGCCGAGTTCTAACGCATTTTTTTCGGCCCGCGCAGCATTCCTCCTCCTCGTCTATTGTTTAAATTTTGACTAAGGTTTAGTCGTGCTCTTGAGGTGCGATGAAGTCCACCGAAATCTTTCGATTATCCTTCTCTTCTACCTTGGGTTCCTCTTTCTTCTTTACGGTCTGTTTTACAGAGACCTGAAGACCGTTTTTACTACCCTTTACAGTAAGGCTTGATGCGTCTGCGTCTGCGGGGAGAGAAACTTCGTGTACAATATGGCGATAAGACTTCTTGCCACTTTCTTCAAATTCTACCTTAATGGTTCCTTTCGCAACGGTTACCTTTGTGTTGTCACAAGTAACATCTTCGTTGGAAAGAAGGGTTCCACGATAGAATCCATCATCGCAGAGTTTAAATTCACTATCGTCGAAAATCGGCATGGGTAGAGATGGCTCTTCAAAGAGCGATGCAAATCTCTCGCTTCCCGTGAGGGGTTCGCCAAAAAATTTTACTAAGTCTAACATAGCTATAAACGTTTTGTTATTCTTCCTTTTGTTAAGTCATAGGGGGACATTTCAATTTGTACTTTGTCCCCTACGAGAATTTTGATAAAGTTCTTTCTAATCAGACCCGATGCGTAGCATAGGATAATAGCCCCATTTATGTCCAACTGTACGCGGAACATTGTGTTGGGGAGCGTTTCGGTCACTACGCCCGTTTCTATTATCAGATTCTTTGTCATATTTTTTACAAATATAAGGTTTCTTGTTGAAAATGTCAAAAAAATTTTGAAAATTTTTTTGCCCCAACCTTGTTGGGGGTTGAACTCCCTATTTTCTTAATTGGGAGTGGTGTTTGTATTTCTCCTGTATTCAGGGTGGCGAGCAATCTTCTTTTTTCATTCAGGTCTTCTTCAATTGTTTGTGCGTCTGAATATCCCTTTTTGATTGAGAAGTACGTCTCACTTATATAGTTCAGGCTTTTCTTTGCTCGTGTGATTGCAACATATATAAGGTTCTGCTCGGCCTTTATTTCCCATTCCTGTTTCGCGGTTTTGCTTGGCATCAGGGATGGGCAGAGGATAAACACATTGTCAGCTTCAAGTCCTTTGGCCTTATGGATAGTGGAGAGGCAGATTCCGTGCGTTTCATCATCGCGGAAGATGTTTGATATGCGTTGTTCTAACTCTGCGGTATTGGTTTGCCCTTCACTAAGCAATTCAATTGTTTTTACTTTTGAGTATTGTGTAGCAACCGTTTCATCTTTCAGTGCATCTTCAATGCTAATATTGTGTTCGTCAATGAAGTTATCCAAGAATTTAAAGAAGTCCCGATAAAGTGTAGGAATTACACCATTATAAGAGAAATCAGCACTTAAAGTGTTAAAGTCTGTCTTTTCTATAAGGGAGATTAGTTCGTTTCCAATCTCGGCTCCTCGGATATAGGCACTTATATTATGTTTAATAAACTCATTGAATAGGGTTGTCAGGGGTACGGTGTTGCGACAGAGTATCATATCGCCGTCCTTTGCTTCGTAGGGGCTTACATTGTAGTTTACACTACCTATGGGTGCGTCTTCTCTTGCTTCAATTTCTGGTACAATCTCCTGTGCTTTCTCCACAATGGATTTTGCGCAGCGATAGCATATTGGCAGGTCAAAGGTGTGCACGTTTGGCATTGAAAGAAACTTATTGAAAGCTTCCTCGTCGCCACCGCACCATGCGTTAATTGTTTGGTCGTTGTCGCCAATACAGCAGAAGCGTCCGTTCTTTTTAAGACAGCTCATCACCAAGGTTTGCTGAAGGGGCGATGAGTCTTGTGCTTCGTCAATAATAATCCAATCGTACTTACATTTGGGTGACTCAATGCCATGTTCACATATCAGCCACTCCATGTCGGTAAAATCAATATTCTTTATAGTATTACGACCCCAATCAAGGAGTTTTTGGGCTGTGGGTACTTCATCCGCTACTGTTTCTATACCATACTTATTAATAATGTAAGAGAAGTCTTCCTCGGTTTTGAGGAAGTTAAGGCGGTAATAGTCTACGAGGGATAGGACGTTGGTCCTGTATTGTTTTTTCTGTTTGTCGTCCAACCACAAAAACGCAGAATTATCATCAAGTAATTCATTGAGCTTAGATGCATACTTAAAGGTATCAATGGTAAAATCTTTGTAGTTGAGGGCAAAGAGTTTTAGGCCGAGGGCGTGATATGTTAGAATGTCAGTATTCTTGCGGTCTCCCACCTTTATGGATAACTCTCTGACGATGTCTTTATTAAATGCAATAAAAAGCACCTTTTTTGTGCGGTCAATGAAATCCAATGCTTTGACTGCGGTGTATGTTTTACCGCTACCGGCTTTGGCGTTTATTACTGCGTTGCCGCTGCCGTGAGCAAAAAACTCAAAGATTTCTTCCTGATATTTGTTTGCTGACTGCATATTACTTGAAGACGATTGCTTTCTTCTCAAAATCCTTCTCTTCGTGTATTGTTCTGTGGGTTTTGCTGTCACAAAGGTCGGTAAGGTGGAATTTGGGATTCCCATTTAGATGCGCCCACTTGATGGAGGAAAGGTTATTGCCAACAAAGCTAAGTGAGTTGTAATCATACAGCATGTATATTGTATCGGCTACGGCAAACTTAATGTTTCCCGCACTATTTAATGCGTTGATGCGTTCTATTTTCTTATCCTGCATTTGGAATACGAGGTTTCTTAACTTGGGCCCCTCGGTGCTATTTGAAAAATAAGAAATGGGTTTAACCTGAATATATGTGATTACTTTGCCGTTTTTCATAACCATTAAGCCAACATCAAGGTCGGTGCTCCAATATCCATGGGCACACTTTGCGGTGAGACCACTTGCGCTAATTCTATCTGCTAACCACACAAGAACCTTCTGCACTATCATTGTTTGAATGACCGTATGGTAGATTACCAAATCAAAGCACTCACTAAAACTAATTTCGTCACTTGCAATCTCGGCATAGTATTGTTCTACGCATCTGGTTAGATTGTCAACACCCATAATGCCGAGATATTTGGTGAAAAATTCCTGAAATGTGCTTGGCTTGATTTCATTATAGAGGCGCGATAAAAGATTGGCATAGGAACGGTCGGAGATGTCGTACCATATCTTCATAAATGTTCTCCCGTCCTTTCCACGAAGGAAACGGGTCCTCTTGTCCAATTCAAGATAATAATCTATTGGCTGTAGGGTCTTATTGATTTTAGGTTCCATCCACTATTGGATTAAGTGATTAAACTTCAAATTTTTTCTTGGCAAAGATAGATAATATTTTTGAAGAAGCAAACTATTTATTTGAAAATGTTGAATTATGAAGGGAAAACTTATTGACTATAAAGAAAACGGAACGGACTTCTATGTGTGCCTTTCCAAGATGGAGGATGGCCGTTTTGTTGTAACAACATATGATGTTGTTGAACGTAAGCACTCTGACCCCAAGTACTTTGTGTCAGAGAAGGACGCTCGCGATGAGCAAAACAAGCGAAATGAGGGATATTCTATTGATGAGTGCTCCATCATGAAAGAGGGTTGGGAGGAAAATGTGAAAAAGAGAGAAGAGGTTCGGGATGCCTTTAAGTCGCATGAGGTCGCCGAGGCGATAAAATGGTTGAAGCGGGGGCATTGGGAATTTTCGAATATATATTCAAGCCCTAAGGACCACGAAATTACTCTTTATGCGATTCCTGATGATACCGCGGGTGAGCCCTATGATTTTGGAATGGTTGCAGCAAAAATAGCGGAAACAATTGGTCAGCCCATTAAACAAGGATGCTATCATGGCTCTGCTACACCCGATGATGCCGAATGCAACGAAACGTCCGGCGTTCATTTTATAACGATTAAATTCTAAAAGACAATATATTATGAAACGAATGAATGAATCATATGGAATTGGCCTGCATGGCCAGTTCATTAAGGAAAAAGCGGGATGGGGTCCCTCCTTTACAAGTTTTCCTGAGGACGCAAAGAAGTTTAGCTCGCCAAAGGCCGCTCAAAAATACATTCAGGACAATGAGCTTGAAGATATGGGCGTGAGTGTGGTGAGCCTTCCGTCAGCAGATGACCTTGATGAGTCTCGTCTCAAGAGAATTGTTGCCGAGAGTGTGAAGAAAGTGTTAAGAGAAAGTTTTGATAGTGAGGCGGAACTTCAACGTTGGAGAGGTCAGCTTTCTGCCTGTGGCGATAAACTCATGAAACTTAAACATGAAGCGTGGGCCGAGAGTGATGGTGAAACCAATCCGCTTCTTGACCTTGCTTTTGACCTTTACAAACTCTGCCGCTTTGCTGAGGAAAATATCATTCCCGCAATGAAGAGTGGTGATTAATATGCGAATCTTTGTTCGGAACATGGATATGTGAAAAAGCCGTAGGGTTATTCCTGCGGCTTTTCGTTTGTAGTTTCACTATCTTCTGTTTTCTCTGCTTCTGCGAGTTTTTTCTCCTCTCGTTCTTTAAGTAGAATATTTAGGGTTTCGTTGAGTTGGTGCATGTCTGCATTGTCAACTTTTTCAAATTCATAATGTCCCTTGATTAGTTTGTTGAGGGTCTTTCCCTGAGAGCCATCAATGCCGCCGTGCTTGAAAAGCAGATAATCGTGAGGCATATCAACGTCTTTGTAGTGGTATGTTGCTCCATTGTTAAATGTAACATATAGTTGTCCGTTGTTATCCTTTTCATTTTCTACGAATTTTGCGTAATAAACATTACTTGAATTGAACCATGCTTGGTCGGTCTTGTTTTCTGCACTGTAGTTGTCAATTATTAATGCCATAGAGTTGATTTTTCATAAAAAATATGCTATATTTGTAAAAAGGCAAGCGATTGCTGAGAATAAGAGCAAAATTAATGAAATTTAGTGCAAAACGAGAAATATAGTGAAGAGCTAAATCGGCTTCTGTCATACATGGAGGGCAAGTTGTTTGAGGAGATGCCCATGATTCCCCTGAATCTTAATTACTTCGTGCTTGCAATTTTTGACCAACGAGATTCCCTTATCTATAGAGTATTCAAGGGCTACTTTATGCAGTCAAAATTGGATATGTTGGCTAATGGCTTCTATCAATTGGTTGAACAGAAGGCAATGAAGGCGGTGCGCCCTAATAGGGAGTTGAAGTATGACACCTTTTTCAACAAGATTTTAACTGCTGCAGAGGAAGAAATGAAGGGAATGGGCGCAACCAAGATAAACTCGGGCCACGTATTTCTTGCAATCATGTCTAATAACGACAAGGACAATAAAATTAAGGCAGTTTTTCAACAGGCGGGCCTTTCTTATACAACACTTAAAAGAAAATTAGAGGATACCCTTGATAACACGTCTACTATGCCTCCCGCGGATGAGCCTTCGGCGAATAAAAAGAAGGGAAAGAACTCGTTATCGGGGGAATCCAAGTTGTTGGCGGCTATTATTGGCGATTATAGTGATGATGATAGGGGCAAGGATGCAATACATGACTTCTGTGTAGATGTTAGTGAACAAGTAAATAGGGGAAAAATAGACCGCCTTATTGGGCGACAGAAAGAAATGGATAGCATTATCCGCATCATTGCCAAACGAAAGAAGAATAATGTTATTTTGGTGGGTGACGGTGGCTGCGGCAAGACAATTATTGCAGAAAATCTTGCATATTATATAAAGGATGGTAATGTCCCTCCCTTTTTGCGTAACAAGACTGTTCTTTCCTTGGATTATACTTCGATTATCAATGGTACTATGTATCGTGGTATGTTGGAGGAAAGAGTTAAAAAACTCTTAGACCAATTGAAGCGAGGGAAAGACTATATTCTTCTTATTGACAACATTGATACTATTATATCTGATGGGAAGGGTAGTGATGGTTTTGGCGTAGGTGCTATGTTCTCCAAAGTATTTGATGAGGGAGATATTATTTTCATCGGAACCTGCAATCATTCAGGCTACAGAAATGTTTTTGAGAAAAACAGCAGTTTGGAGAACAAATTCCAAAAGGTGAATATAGACCCGCCTTCAAAGGAAGAATGCACTCAAATAATCAGAGGCATTATCCCAACATATGAAGAATATCACAAGGTTTCTTTTGATGAAAATGTAATTGAAGCCATTGTTGGCCTTTCTGAGAAATACCTCTCTGAGAAGAAACTTCCGAGTTCTGCAATAGACCTTATTGATGAGCTTGGAGCAATGGTTAGTATTCGTTGCACCAATCCCCTGATAGCCGAGCTCCAGAAGGAAATACAGAGTCATGAGAAAGAAATAGCTAAACTTAAATCAGAAGACAATTATGGTGCGGCGGATGAACTGACGGCGGCTCTTTCGGCCAAGAGAATTGAATATGCTGAATTGATGAAAAAAGAAGGTGCGTCCGAGGAAAAGAAGAAGGTGACACTTAATGATGTCCTTTCCTTGGTTGCAATGAAAACAGGTATCCCTACAAATCGTCTTAGTGTTGATGAAAAGGAGAGAATCCGCACCATGAATGAGAGAATTAAGCAAGATGTTATTGGTCAGGATGAGGCCATTGATAAAATCTGTAAAGCAATCAAACGGAATAGGGTTGGCCTTCGGAATGGCAGGAATTATGGCACCTTCCTCCTGCAGGGAAACACGGGTGTTGGTAAAACCCTTTTAGCAAAGAAGCTTGCAAAGGAGGTATTTGGTGATGAAGAGGCCTTGATTCGCTTTGACATGTCAGAATATTCAGATAAGACTTCAGTTAATAAACTTATTGGTTCTAATCCCGGCTTCGTTGGGTATGAAGAGGGTGGTAGATTGACTGAAGCCGTGAAAAACAAGAAATATTGTGTTATTCTGCTTGATGAAATTGAAAAGGCTGATAATGAGGTGTATAATGTGTTCCTTCAGGTCTTTGATGAAGGGTTCCTTACCGATAATAGCGGAAGAAAGGTTGATTTCCGCAACACAATTATCCTGATGACTTCCAATGTGGGTGCCCGCAGCGCCGCCGAATTGGGTACTGCCATCGGTTTTAATAATAATCAGCAGAATAGGGAAGAATACCTCTTCGGTAAGGAACTAAAAGAAAAATTCCCTCCTGAGTTCATTAACAGAATAGACGACGTCATTCTGTTCAAATCGTTGGGTGACGACGATTTGAAGAAGATTGTGCGTCTTGAGGCTAATAAGAGCGTTGCTCGTTTGGCGGATATGCGCTATATCATTACATATGGTGATGATGTTGTGGACCATATCTTTGAACTTGTCCAAAAGGACAGGAAGTATGGTGCAAGGCCTATAGTGAGGGCGATACAAAACGAAATAGATGATGTTGTGTGTGACGCCATTCTCAACGAAGAGATAAAGGAATCAACCAACTATCATCTATCTATAAGTGAAGGAAGAGTTCGGATTAGTCCGTCTGACCAATAATTAATTCTTTTGCATAAGGCAATGATTCAATGAAGTTACAGAAGGTGCCCCAATCTTCCTTGAGTTTGTGGTCCTTTCGCTGCCAATAAATCGTCTGTAGCTGTTTATAATTCGTGGATACTCTGACGAATAGTTCTGCACCCATAGGGCAGTCGCTGATGCATTTCATATAAGCCCAATAAAGCGCCTCCCCCTTATCCCGTGTGGTAAGCTTAGTCCCGTCCCTGAGTATAAACGTAGCACCGTTGAAATCTTCCTGTTCGGCTATGCGGTTGTATCGTTCGATGTCTTTGTTGAGTGAATCAATGGATTCTTTGGAAACATACTTATTACAAATCTTTTCAGCGTCCATCTTTACGAGGCGGTGCATCATTGAACTGCTTGACACGTAATCAAACCAATGGTACCTTTGAAACTGCTTTGTGATGTATTGGCTATATTTCAAGTCGAAAGATACGCGGATGCCCGTCAGGAAATTATCATGACATTTTACGTTTGGTGCGTTTTTGCTTGCCGAGACGAGTTTCTGTGCCCTCACGAGGCTTTTCTCAAACTCTTCATCGGTATATTCGGGCATTTCGGTGCGCATTGCATTACGACAGGCAATGACACACTCTTTGAGGTCATAGACTTTAATATTGGTTACTTCTAACATATCGTCTGCATTAGTTATTGTATGCTCTCTGTGTAATCCATACCCATTTGGAATCCTTATATTCTTCAAGATTCTTACTGTTGGTATAGCTCATGGCGGAACGAAGGAAATCGGTTTCGTTCTCAGACCACCCCTTAAGGTTGTATTCTACTCTTTGATATTTGAAAAGCCCTTCTGAGGTTTTCAGGCGCTTAATCACCTGAGCGTTGGCCTTTGCAACTATGGCCTGTGCGGTTTTTGTGCTTTGCCCGAAGAGTTCCTTCCATATTGTAAGTTTACCTTCTTTGAACTGTTTGAAAGCCTTGGGAAATTTGTGTCGCGGTATCTCTCTTCCATAAGTAAAGAGGGTTGTGATTGGCTTTAGGATTTTATATCCACGAAGATTCCAATAGGATTTCCCGTAAGTTGTCTTTCCTGCGGACTCAATTGCCTTATTGAAAAGACTGCCTATCATTACATAATCGGCATAGAGAAGTGCTTTCTGTATGTCTCTGAATCCCTTGATGCCGCCGTCCGCAACAATCTTACATTTGCCGTTTATTGCCTTTTTAATTGCGTATGTCTCTGATAGCAGGGAAAAAACGGGGTAATGTATCGCCACATTGGCTGATGTGCTGCAGACAGAACCCGTCCCTACACTAAGCCTTGCGATATCAACACCGGCTTCTTCGTATGCTCGGTATGTTTCAGGATTTGCGATATTTCCTGTCATGATAACAATCTTGTCTCCCCACCGTGCCTTGATTTCGCGAACCAAATCTAAAAGGCATTGCATGTGACCATTTGCTAAGTCAATACAGACCCTAAGGGGACGAACATATTCCCTTTCCTTGTATATATTATATAGGATATCGCCATCGGCAAAGATGTCTCTTGATTCTTGCAAGGAGAATGCGGTGAAGTTAGCATCATTGTGGAGAAGAAATTCTATTCTTTCCTCTACCGAGTAACTTCTTGGCAATACGGCCCTTATGTGTGCATCGTTGAAGTCGCTAATGTTCTCCTTGGATGTTACGGAACTCATGCAAGAAGCAAAAATAGGTAAAAAACCGTCTTTATCATAGGGGTTACATTCGCTGCGGCTTTTGATACTTGTGGTTTCTTCGGGGACGATTGTTATGTCCTCGTAATTCAGTTTGGGTTCTCTTTCTAAAATGTTCTTTACCATACTAACAACTGTTATCTATAGACGAATCAAAACCTATACAGTTTATTGCCATTGTTTTTGAGGCTCTATTGACACGATTGCCTGCTTGCCTAATCATGTCATCCATTGCCTTAAACGATTCTTCCTCTGTGTGTCCAAATACGAAGAAGAGCAGAATCAATTCGTTGATATGGTCTATCGTGTATCCTTTTGTCCTTGTCACCCACTCGTCCAAATTAATTTTTTTAATATCATCGGGGGCAATAGTGTGACTAATAAAGAAGCGTCTAACCTTTTCGTCGGGAAGAGGAAACTCTATTACCTTGTCAAAACGAGACGGCCTATTTGTGTAGCGGTCCTCTAATAATTCTATATGGTTTGTTGTCGCAATAATGACCAACCCATTTAGTTTGAAATTCCCATCAAGAATGTTTAGGAGGAGGGAGTTAACTCGGCTTGACTGCTGCGTGAAGGTGTCAATATCTTCAATAATGGCAATAACCTTACGTTGCCCTTCGACTGCGCGAACCCATCTCACTACTTCTGTAAACCATTCAAGTTCCTCCCCTGTTGAAAGATAAAAGACAATGCCGTCGTGCTCCTTGATGAGAATGTCGGCCATAATGCTGATAAGACTTGTCTTTCCCGTGCCGGGTGCTGAGTAGAGTAAATAGTTTCTTCTGAACACCCTGTTGTATTTTTTGTAGGTTTCTTCGGAGTCCCAAAACTTGCGAATATCGCCAACAATTTCCTCAGTAACGGCATTGGGCATAGTGTAGAGCTTGTTATGGTCAACGTGCACTTCGTAGAGGAATAATCCTTCTTCATTGTTGGTGCCGAAGCCATAATAGCCCGCTTTTAGGCGAGGAAAAGACTCGGACACGGGGGTTATGTGTTCGCCTCTGCAGCTCCATTGTTTGGCGGCGGGAACCTTGGTGTTATTTTTTCCTTCGTCTATGGACATGGCTATTCCGTAATCTTCATCCATAGATGGTTCTTCTGATATTTCATATGCGGGGCCACGGCTCTCATGCAGAGAAATTGGCGTATCAAATGATGAGTGAATGATACTTCTATTTGTGATTGACTGTCTTGACATACTTCATTTTTTTTGGACAACGACAAAGTTAATATAAAATATTTGAAACTAAAAACTATTTATACAAAAATGTTGAAGTAATATGACAATTTCAGAAGAAAAAGCACTTCGGTTAATGGTAGAATCTATTGCGCGTGAAGTTATCTCCGAGGCGAAAAAAGAAACCAAAAAGAAGCCATCCGAAGACAAAAAAGATAGTAAGAGCGATAATAAAAAGGGTAATACCACTAAGAGAACAACTGTTATTAGGTGGCTGCAGGACCCTGCAGTGAATTGCGCTGAAATTATGCGTCAATTGTGGCACCCAAAGAAGGCTGAAGAGGATTCCGCTCGTTCGTATTTCTATAAGTGCCGCGATGGTGCAAAGAATGATACGGGTGTGCCCTATGCTTTTACAAGTAAAGAGATTAACAAACTGTACTCGATAAAGTCCTCTTCGGGTAGTAAATAATAAAAATTTGAACGGACTGCAATATGAAAAAGAATGTTGTAAAGATAAACGAAAACACCATCAGGCAGATTGTCGCTGAGAGTGTGAAAAAGGTGTTGAAAGAGAATTTAGGGATGAGAAAATATGAATCAGAACTTAGAAATGCAATCAACATCATTACAAGCAATCTTGAATGCGAATCACCAAAAATAGGAAGAGGCGACGATGGTTACAGTTATTGTGACATTGAACTTCCTTCTGCCTCAATGTCTTTGAGATTGTATTGTTATAACGAGGAAACAGGCGAACTTGGGGCCAGGTTAGATGATGAACATGGCACAAATATGTATGATTATGTTTGTGCTGCCCAAGGTGCCCCCTTGGGGTATATAACGGATAGAACAGGCAGGGGGCTTGCACATAAGATAGTATCGGATATTCGCTCAATTGAAAAATCATTGGAATCTGAGTAATAAGCCGCCATTTTCACATCCTCATACTGAACCTTACCGATAGTCTTTCGGAGCAACTAATGTAATTTTAAACAAGACGAAAAAACCGTAGGATTATTCCTGCGGCTTTTTGTTTTAGAATACCTTGATTTTTCCCATTTGAGACTGTATATTTCAAGAAAAAATAATGGGAAAAATAACAAATAGGTTAAAGAGTGCCGTTCACTCATTGTTTTGGGGTCTTCGCGGTGGTGATGCTCTTTTGGAGCAAAAGGGAGGGACGGAGCACAACACGTCAACAATTACAATACCCCAATCGGTGACTGATAATGTTTTTCAAGATTTATTGGATGAAAAGGAGACTGTAAGGGTTCAGGAATTCCGTGATAAATCTTATCGTATTTTTAAGGAATCGGGGAAATACACCGTTAGTGTTACGGCGCACGTAGATGAAGAAGGAAACTTCGTAGACGTCCCGTGGGAGGTTTCTGTTAGTCGTATTGCTTTTGAGAATACCTGTCCCGACTTTGTAAAGCATGGAGACCTTCGTCCGAGGGTTGTTCAGGATGCAAGGTATTATGGCACTTCTATCAGCGATGCGTCATCATTTGGTGGTGATGTCCCTGACCCCCGTGCACAAATTTTTATGTTTGAGCGCGATGATTTTACTCCTCGGTACTTTATTGAATCCTACATAAAGCGTGTAGTTGTTTTTAATAACGACGAGAAGAGAGCCACGATTGACTTTTATCTTCCTGCGGAGCAAAGGGGGTATAATAAACTTGATGCTGTTATTATTGCTGACCTACACCGTTATGCAAAAAAGGGCCGTGGTGATGCCTTTGATGTAAAAACCTTTGGCTTTATTAGCGACCATGCGTGGAATTCTTTAGATTTATGCCTTTACAAATACAACAATCTTGTATTTGACCATATGGAAGAATATGATGGCAACTTGATTTTCACCTTCAAAGCGGATATTGTTTGTGATGGTGAGGATGTTACCGAAAAATATAAGGTGGCATCTGTTGATGAGAAGTATGCCAAGGAAGCACCAAAGGAAAATCCTGAGGTTGGTGCAATAATCAGAAGAGTATTAAGAGATAAAGAAAAAGAAGTATGCGAATAGCAATTGATTTAAATGATGTGCTTAGGGATTATACATTTAATTTCGCACAGAAGTACAAGATGGGTTATGACCACACATTTGATTTGGACGACCTTGTCTTTAGCACAAATGATGTAAAGGTGCTTTTCCCCTTCAAGACACAGAAGGCGTATGAGAATTTCGTCTACGGCGAGTATGCATTTGATTTATATGGTAGTGCACCTGTAGCGGAAAAGGGTTTGACTGATAAGTATATTGCGTGGGAAAACGCATTGGAGGACCTTGATGAGGATGAACCTGTTGAGGTTATGATTGTTTCTACGTTGGAAGCGGGGCTTACTATTCAGGCGACATACTTTTTCCTTTCAAAATTAGGAACAAAGGCGCGTAGGGTGTTCTTCCCGAAGGACTCTACTGAAATATGGAATGAGTGTGATATCCTAATAACGGCAAACCCTTATTTGTTAGCAACAAAACCCAAAAATAAGGTTTCTGTTAAGATTGAGCGGGAGTATAATGGTGAGTGTGAAAGTGATTATTCTTTCATTTCGTCGGTATATTTCTTTAGAACTGAAGATAACATCAAAAAAATTATAGATAATTATGGGAACAAGTGATTATTTTATCACCATCGGCGGTAAGAAGTACGCCTTGAATGTTCAGAAGATACTCGACTTCTGTTTAAAGGATGGGAAGTCGGCATCAACAGAAAAAGAGATTACTGAGGCTTATGAAGCGACAGATGGTGGCGTAGAACTGTCTAACAGGATTGAGCGAGAGTTGGTGGGGAATATTGGAAACACAAATAACGATACAATCACATATGATTTTATAAAGTTCATATTGGGCCCAATTTTTGATGTTTCTTCCGCAATATGTGATGTACCTACGGTTTCGGCGTCGTTGGCATTTAATACTATGATTAAAATGGGCTTTATTTACGAAATAACAGAGTAAAAGATAAAAAAATGAAAGACAAGCAAAAAAGAATTGACTCTATTAAGGAGTTGCTTAAGAAGGTTGATGACAAGGACTTTAATGTATATTTCTTTGTTATTGACAGCAAGGGAAACCCGAGTGGCTCGCTTGAATACGTGTATTCGGTGGCATATACTTTTAAAGAATTAGGTTATAGGGTAGCCATGCTTCATCAGGAGGAGAATTTTGTTGGTGTTGGTGATTGGCTCGGTTCCAAATATGCAGAACTTCCTCACTATAACATTGCTAAGGAAAATGTAGAAGTTTCTAATGTTGACTATCTCTTTGTGCCCGAATATCAGGCGTCTATTTTGTCACAGGTTAAGGACTTGCCTTGTAAAAAGATTGGTATTCTTACAAACAAGGCATATCTTACAGACGTTATGCCCGTAACTGCAACATGGGCAAAATTTGGTATTGGTGATGTGATTACAAATACTGATGGCAATAAGAAGTTTATTGAAACCTATTTTCCCGGTGTTAGGGCATGGCATATTTCTCCCTGCATCGGAAATGCGTTCAGAAAGCAAGTGGATGTACTGAAAAGTCCCGTGGTAAATCTTTGTGTGAAGAAGCCTGAGGATGTGAAACGTATTATGAAAACCTTCTATTGGAAGTATCCTCTCTATAATTGGGTGTCCTTCCGTGATATTCGTGGTTTTGGGCATGAAAAGCTTGCGGACATTCTTAATGAAGGTTTCCTTACCGTATGGTCCGATAGTGATACTGCATTCGGTTATGCTGCATTGGAGGCTTTACGCTGTGGCAGCATCGTGCTTGGAAAGATTCCCGATGAACCTAATGATTGGATGGTTTCTAAAGACGCTCTGACGCCTGCCATTGTTTGGTTTGATAACTATGATGTTGTTGTGGACATGATTGCAAGTTTGGTTAGGACATGGACACTTGATGCTGTTCCTGACGGTATAACTGCTTCTGTGGATAGTCTCAATGAATGTTTTACAGCTGATGACCAAAAGAATGAGGTAGAGAATATTTTTACAAACAATATTCTTGAGAGTAGAAAGAAGGATTTTCACATCATGATTGCCCACTTAGAAAGTGTTGAAGAAGATAAAGAAGAAAGTAACGAAGAGTAATGAAAGACGTAACTATTATTGTCCCCGTCAATCTTATTGACGAGAACACACAGGGACTATTTGACGCAGCACTTGAGAGTGTGGCTGCTGCCAATGGAAAAGACACCCCTGTTATTGTGGTTGGCCCCAAGGATGTGCTTGATAAACTCAAGGCGCCCGAGGACTTTACTGCAATTCGTTATGCGGAGAATGAGGTTGAAGGACTGCCTGCCCAGGTAAATGCTGCGGTTTCTGTCTGTGACACCAAGTGGTTCTCCGTTCTTGAATATGACGATACTTATACGGATATTTGGTTTAGGAATGTGGATGCTTACATTACAAAGGCCCCAACTGATACCATTTTTATTCCCCTTACTGAGGTTTATAATTATGGGGAGCAGTTGGCTCTTGGATTTGTAAATCAGGCACCTTGGGCAAGTAGCTTCTCTGAAAAGATGGGCTATTTTGATAAGGATATCCTACTCAATTTCAGTGAGGTTAATCTAACGGGGGCCATTATTAATCGTGAGGATTATTTAGAGGTTGGTGGACTTAAAGAGTCCATGAAACTTTTTTATTGGTATGAATTTCTGCTTAGGACGGCTGAAAAAAATAAGACGATTTTTGTTGTCCCTAAGGTGGGGTACCATCATTTTCTGAATCGCCCCAATAGTTTTTCGGGTGATGGTGTAAAGGCGTTCTCGCAGGATGAAATTGATTGGTGGTATTCCTTGGCCCAATCTGAATACCTCTTTAAGAAAGATAGAAAGAAGACCTATCAGAAAAAATAATAGATAACACAACGGTAAATATCCAAGTTGCATCCGCGAAAGGCCACAATGGTGGTATTAAAAAGGAAAGGATAGTGTAATTCTATTATTATGATGCCGTTATTTCCCGTGCATATAGCACAAAATGGCAGAAACTGAGAAACCAAAAAAGAAGAAAGGCTATTTCTACGAAACAGAAGAGGCCGCAATATGCAAGTATTTAGAGAGCACGGACGAACAGGAACGTAATGAAATTTACAATACGTTCCTGCGTCCTGCCTTTAAGAAGATGATAAGCTCCATTATTAGGAGTTATAAGCTATATGTTCCTGACGAGGATTATGAACAGACGTATAGTGATACATTATCATATCTAATGTCCCAAATACAGCACTTTAACCCCACGAAAGGATTCAAAGCTTTTTCGTATTGTGGTACTGTGGCTAAAAATTATCTCCTCTATAAGAATAAGCAGTACAATAAGAATCTCACGAGGAACGCGAGATTTGAGGATGCTGAAACCGAGGTGAGCGACCAATATAATATTGACCCCAATGAGGATACTTTCTACGACCGTGCCCCCGTGTTGATAACTGAAACTGTTAAGGGTATCAAGAGGATGCTTGACCGTGCAGAAGAGTATGAACTTACTGAGGAAGAAAAGCGTGTTGGTCTCGCTTTGTGTACTCTTATGGGTGATTGGGAAAAAATCATCAATGTTGATGGGAGTAACAAAATGCGTAAATACGATATTCTTTATTTCCTTAGGGAGGAGACTATGATGAGCACAAAAGAGGTGCGTGATAATATGAAGAAATTTAAGAAGCTGTATTATGACTGCAAGGAAAAAGAGTTACAGTAGTTTTGGGTGGCAAACTATTTAAGAGAAAGGTTAAAGATATAAGTAATGGGGAAAAATTTAACATTAAGAGTAAATTCAAACGAGAAGGTTGAGAAGCTCCTTCAGGAGATTTATGACCTTGCTACAAAGAATATCAACGAGATACAGAACGAGATGAACAAACTGACGACATCTTGTAATTTTCCCGATATGACAGTAAAGGAAAAGGTTGATTATGATAAGGCCATGCATGACTTCATTGGAGATAAGCACAAGGCGATTCTAATGAAGTTGGATATTGCAAAACTGCTAAGTGAAATCATTAAACATAACGGTAGTATTGATGAGGCGGTAGCGGAACCTGCAATAAAGAAACACACATCCCTTGACCTCAAACAACTGCAGGATGCATTTAAAGATTGTGACTCTGAGGAAGAGGTATATAAAATTTCGTAATTGAATATGGACGGCACAAGAGAGTTAATAGCAACGATTGGTGCGATGCAGACATTTGTCAGTGTCGCAAAGGAGTTGTTTAAGCCGTTAAAGAACAAAACGTACACATCGGCAATTGAATTCATATTAGATATTCTCCACTTGTTGGGTGTGAACGAACGGGAGTTGCTTGATGAATTAATTGAAATTCTAATTGGTAAGGGGTTCAATGTCAATTCTTTTGTAGATGCTCAGGGAGAGAAGTTGGATGGGATAACAGACTCGGCATTTTTGCAAAAATTAGAGGGTGAATTAAAGAATATTCTTGGTACCATTCTCGCTGAAGTTCTTTCTTGCACAATTCACCCCTATGTGCCTGATGATTTTGTTGAAAATGGAATACGGATACCTATTTCGTTCTTGGACCCGCAAAATATGCTTGCAACTTGTCCTTCAAGTCGTTATGGCAAATATTTGTATGGGGATATCCCATCGGACGCAACCCCCGCAGCATTATCGGGATGCACGGACCTTAATGCAGTAATTTGGTATTCTATATTTAAAGATGATGCTACGTGGTGTGGTGATACCAAGAGTGTGGAAATGTTCACACTTGAGAATCAGAGTTATGAGAATTTAAAAATAAAGCTTAAGGACCAATATAGAGGTAGTACCCTATCTAATTTTAATAAGGATTATCTTAGCACTATTCATTTGTTGTATCCGCGTTCTATTATTGTTTCCCTGATTGATGAATTACTGAACGGTGTTACCAATCTTGATGTTAATCTTAATCTTGTGACATTGATAACTGATGGGCAGGTAGATAATATCATAAAAAACGTCATAGAGCAGGACGATGCTGAAATCAATGATTGTTACTTCACTTTCTCGAATCGGGATTGGGATGAAATGATAAAAAACATGGAGTTGAGGCGCTATAATGCTATCCAATATAACGATGATTCGGTGCCTGCACTCTCGGTTGATACTATAAGTATTTTGGATTCGTTGGATGCTGTGAGTTCCGCAGCAACAAGATATGACCAAATAACACAACTGAAGAAGACGTTTACAGATGTTTTGGTTCCCGCACGTATTGACCCGTCAATTTCCACGCGACTTGACTTCAGCGCTAATATTGACCCGCATTTCTTGGACAATCTTATAAAGGCGCTTCTTCGTCCGATTATCAAATCGCTGTTTTCCCCTAAGGTTATGGCGTTGTTAATGATAAACTATGAGGCGGCGGGACTTATTGATTTGCAAGAAATAGTAAATAATCCTCAGGGTGCGCTGAAGAAGTTGCTCCAAATGATTATGGCAAAAATGCTTGGTTTTGTTGTTCGCTTTGCACTTAAAGTAAAGGATATGCTTGTTGCAAAACTATTGGATATTCTATACGACCACTTAATGCCATTGCTTTTGTCTTACTCTATAAGAAGAACCTTGGAACAGGTTACCTATTATTTAGCATTGCTTGACCAAGCAAGAAAGTGTATTGCGGGTATTAACTTTGACTTTGGTAGGGGACAGTATGCAAGCTTGCTGAATGGAAAACGAGAATTAGATAACGTCACCTATGCGGACATTGTGCCGCAAGCGGTGGTACAAGAACAATCAATTTGTTAATTATGGCAGGAGTTATTGGTAAATTAGTGAGTAGTGTTACTGACGTCATAAAGGGGAAGCAGCCACCTGCAACCCTTTTACCTTCGTTTCTTTTGCTTTGTACGGCATTGCAAAGACCCGGAACGTCGGCTATGGATACGACGGCAAAAATTATTGATGATAATGTAACGATTGGTATCGACCCGGGTGCAAATCCTGATGGTTCGCCTAATATGGTGAACGAGTACACCTATAATGTTGTAAAGCGTGTTTTTGAAGCGATGAAGATGGATGGCTCCGTACAATGTGTTCTACCTGCCGCCTCCCTTTCTATTGTTGGAGAGGGTGCTAATTCGGGTGGCCCTGTTGTGATACACGCTACAAATATATTACCTCTGACAATAAAAGGAATTTTCAATTAGTGATGGAAAAAATAAACGAACTCACAAACGCAGAATTGCGGGGATATATGGATACCTTAAATAATGAATATGAGGTTGTAAAGAAGGAAATCATGGAGCGCGTTAATCGTCTCGATGAGTTGGATTTGGAGTGGAATAAGTGCCAAAATGAAATAAATAAAAGAAAATCAACAAGATAATGGCGGGTTTTTTCCCAAATGTTAGAACGTGTAGGGTTATCAGTATTGATGACCCCATTGGGGCAAATAGAATAAAGGTAAGAATGCTTCCTGAGGATGCCGCGATGTCTGATGAGGATATTATTGCGGATGATAAAATGTTTGCAATTCCCCTTATACCTCTATTGATATATATGAAGCCCAAGGTGGGGGAAGATGTTTTGGTGCTGACCTCTGTTTTGAATGATGGTTATTCACAGAGGTATTACATTGGCCCCGTAATTTCACAATTGAATAGAATTGAGGCGGACGAGGCTGTTCGTTCCTTGTTCCGTGGTTCACCTTCTTATCCCGATGTTAACCCCGAAAATCGTGTTGAGGAAACCTATGGCGCTTATCCCTCAGATACCGATATTGTTATTAGCGGTCGTAGAAATACAGACATACAATTTAAGGAGAATGATGTTCGCCTTCGCTGTGGTGTCAAGAAGTCAAACGTAGCAAACCGTGCTGATTTTACTTTTAACGAGAAGGACCCCGCATACATTAAACTTAAATATTACGAGAATAATGATGAGGGGGATTTCAAGAGCACTGCTACAATCGTTGCAGATAAAATCAATCTATTGTCCCATCAGGCGAAGGACCATTATAAGATTACGGACCGTAAGGACCTTATTGACGATGAAACAATGGCTCAGATTGTGGAAAAGGCACATCAGCTTCCGTATGGTGATGTCCTTGTGGAGTTTTTGACTCTTTTCCGTGATGCCTTTGTTAATCATACGCATCCGTTTCCGACAAAGAAGCCGTGCAATACGGTAGAGATGCAAAACCTTTCAGCATACAACATGGATAAAATATTAAGCAATAACATTAGAATCAACTAATGTGGTTGATTTTCTGCCTCCATTCCCTTATTTTGTAAGAAAACATTAAAGATATGGCAAAATTTTACAAAGCTGATGACGACATCCAAGAGATGGTCGAGAAAATTAGTTCGGAACTTGGACTTGATGTTTTGGGCGTTGATTTTGAGGCCCTTTGTGTTGAAGGGGGCAAAGAGGCTGTTTCTGTAAAGAGGGCAAGCGCCGTTACGGAGTATTTCTCAAAAAGAGAGGACCTTGTTCTTGTTATTTATAATGGTCCCATGTTTGACCTCATTGAGGAACAGGATAAGTACCTTTGGCTCCGCATGGCAATGGATAATGTATCTGTAGACACCGAGAAGGATAAGATTATTATCGGTGCCCCGTCATTTACTATCCCTGTGGGTTTCTATGAAAAGTATAAGGATGAGGCAATCCGTGCGGCTCTTCTGCAGCATTATACACTGAAGCAGATTGAGGATAAGAAGAAGGCCGAAAAAGAGGCACGCGCAGCAAAGAAAAAGAAGAAGGACGAATAGTCCATACTTAATCATTTCTATTCTACAAGAAAGGCCGTAGGAATCGCTCCCGCGGCCTTTCGCACATATATGAAGTTCTCTGCACAGCCTAATCTTTCCACTTTTTATAGATGTCAAGAAGTATGTCATTACGTACAATGTCGTCTTCGGAGAATTGAATAATTCCCACGCCCTTGACGCCCTTTAATCGGTTTATTCCATGTAATAGTCCGCTATTGCCGTTTTTAATGTTATTTCTGTCCGCCTGAAGGGGGTCTCCTGAAATGACCATTTTACCTCCTTCGAATCTCGTGAGTATCATAAACAATTCCTCTTTGGTGAATTCTTCTGCTTCGGAGACACAAATGAAGGCCTTTTCCAAACTTGCACCCCTTAAGTAAGATATGGGGCGTATTTCAATCTTTCCGCTTGATAAAAGACTGTCAATTATTATGTTGGGATTCTCGTTCCCGCTTTTATCCAATATTTTACGCATGCTATCAAGTTCATTGAGGGCGTAGTTCTCTAACTTTTCGGAAAGATTACCCGGTAATAGTCCTAAGGTCATGCTTCCGATTTCTCTTGTTGGGAAAATAAGAATGATTTTTTCAATGTCGGGGTTTTCTTTGAGCATCTGAAGTGCTACTGAATTGATAACAAAGGTTTTGCCTACCCCGAAAACCCCTTCGACAAAGGTGATTTGGTTTTCCTCAATTTCTTTTACAAGTTCCTTTTGTTTCTTGGTCTTGCATTTGAGGTTCACCTTATAGCCCATGTGTGATGGCTTTATGTCTTGCACAGGTGTCTGTGCGCTTGTTTCTACTCGTTTCTTTTTAGCCATAATTCGTTTGTATTTTTTCCTGTTCGTTTGCCGACAAACGGTTATGGCTGCAGTCTGTAATAAATAGTTTAATGGTAAGATAAAAGAAGCAAAAATGGACTATTTATTTAAAAAACTTGTAACATGGTAAGACATATCTTCTTAGATAAAACCAATACAATAATTAAAGGCTCTGACTCAAACGTTGGACTAAATCCTGTTGCTGAATTGAACTATGGCGATGCAGTGACAAGGTTTCTTGTACATTTTGACGTGGATACAATCAAGGCTCTTGTTGATGAAAAAGAGATTGTGGACCTTGATAAGGCAGCCTTTACCCTCAAGATGACAAACTGTGCCCCAATATCGGGCCAACCATATGATAAGAAGTTGCAGTATGGTGGAACCTGTGGTACTAAAGAAAGGGCAAGTTCTTTTAATGTCCTCTGTTTGTCGCTACCACAGGAATTTGATGGTGGTCGTGGTTTTGAGTTCATGAATGAACCTTGGACAAACAGCAATAAATCCTTTACGACGAGTGGCTCCAATTGGTATCAGTCTGCTAATGGGTATGCTTGGCCTGCAGGGGAAGAGGGTGGTGTCTATACATTGGAAACAATTGTAGATGAATATAACAAGTGGGCTGAGGGTGAAGATAGTCTTGTTATCAATCGTCAACATTTTGACTTTGGTGATGAAGACCTTGCCATTGACATAACTAAATATGTTGTCGCTGTTTTAAATGGAGATGCGGAGAACTATGGACTTATGCTAATGTTTACTCCGCGTTTAGAACAAACTACAACGGATGCGCAGCAGTATGTCGGATTCTTCACGGACCACACAAATACGTTCTTCCACCCGTTTGTTGAGGTGTCTTACGAGAATGCGGTATTTGACGACCGTGCTTCCTTCTATGAGGGAAAAGAAAATAAACTCTTCTTCTATGCAAGCATAAGCGGTGACTATGTTAATCTTGATGAAATTCCCACATGTACGATTAATGACGATGTTCAGGTTCCTGTTTATCAATTGAGAAAGGGAATATATTACGCATTGGTTGATGCTGAAACTTCCCACTTTGGCGTTGATACAATAAACTTTGATGTGTGGTCTAATCTGAAACTTGGGGGACAAACTCTGCCTAATGTGGAAATGGAGTTTGTTTCCCTGAGTAGTAAGGGCTACCTGAATTTGGGTGGACTACCAAAGAAGGATAAAAGATTGGTGCCTACATTATATGGTATTAACGATAATGAAGGCCTGACTCGTCATGAGGTTCGTAGGGTTGATGTTGATTTCCGTGTTGAATACGAAACGAATAAGAAACGTCTTTGCGATAACGCATTCTATAGATTATATACAATGGATGGCGTCCGTGAAATAGAAATATTGAACGGATATCAGCCCATTGAAATGGGTACATTGCAGAATTACTTCCTTATACATACGGAAGACCTTGTTCCGGGCAAGTATTATGTTGACGTAAAGGCATATCAAGGCGTTGAGCAACTCTATTTTAAGGATGTCTTACATTTTAAGATAATTGACGATGTGACTGAAAGATTTGTTTAAAAAAAAGAAAGCCGCGGTTTAATTCCTGCGGCTTTTTGTTTAGAGTGTTGATTTCTTTAGATATTTAAACCCGTGCTTAAGTTCGTTTATGTAGAGTTTTCGGAAATCTTCCTGAAATTCAGGTTCTAATAGGCCTTCTTCCAAATAAAAGAGGTCGTTAATCAAATGGATGTGAGTTCCTTTTTTAATAGTACCACCACCTTGTAGCGGAATGTCTTTTGCTAAAACAAAGATTGCATCTTGCATATTTTCTAAAATTCTTTTTATTAAGATAAACTATTTATACAAAAATGTCAAATAATTATGCGAGTATCTTCAAAAGATATTGCACGTCTTGTTAAAGAGTCGGTGCAAAAAATATTAAAGGAATCGGAAGGTGGTCATACTCCGAGCGTTTATGTTGGAACATATAGAAAGTACAACAATGGTTCACTTTTTGGTAAGTGGGTTGACCTTGATGAGTTTGAGAACAAGGATGAATTTTATGCTTACATCAGAAAACTCCACAAGGATGAACGTGACCCTGAATTTATGTTCCAAGATTGGGAGTATATTCCCTCTTGTTTCATAGGTGAATCTTGGATTAGTCCTCTGTTTTGGGATTTTCTTCACGATGATTCGGGCTATGATTATGATGTGAAGTGTGCTGTTGCAGAAAATTCTTCAGACCCCAAGGATTATTTCAAGCAAATAAAAGATATCAGAATATTTCCTAATTGTGAGAATATGGAGGATGTTGTATATGCTTGGGTGAAAGAGAATGGTTTCCCTTCAAGCGCGTCCAGATACTTTGATTATGAAGAGTTTGGTCGTGATTGCACATTTGATTGGTCTGAGGACGAGGAGGGGCAATCAATATACGAAGCATATGGTGTTACGGAGGGTGACGATTATGCGTTGGGCGAGGAAATTATTGCTCAAACATATGGTGACGTAAAGAATATGCCCCGCGAGGAAGTTGAAAGATACTTTGATTATGATGCGTTTGGTCGCGCTTGGTCATTAGAGTCTACCTTTATTGACTATGACGGTGGTATGATAGAGCTATATTAGGCCTTGTGAAAACAATTATACTTACAGAGAAACAGGCTAAGGCAATTAAACCTTACATTGAGAAAGTAAAGCCCGTCAAGAAAGTTAATGCGGGCCTTATGGATGCCATTGTATATGGTGGCGGAATGTGTGAGGATTGTGACTATAAAATAGGAATGGAGAATGATTCCAATCTTGAGTATGGTCATGTTGTGCAAGAGAGTGAAGGCAAGATAACTCTTTACCACGGTCTTAGTGCTAAGTCTTTGGAGTATGTTTTAACACATGGCGATGCACTTGAACCGAGAGTTTGTTCGGAGGGTGGGCCTAAGGCCATCTATCTAAGCACGCGGAAATTGAATTACCCTTTTACTGTAAAGTTTGATGTTCCCCTTTCCGAGTTTGGTAATTTCTACGATGGGAAGTTTGAACAGTTAACCAACGTAGATTATATCTTTCATGATTCATTACCAATAAGTTCTTTTAATGGTGAAATTTTGTGCAATGACATTCATATTCCTGTTGAATCTTTTTTTGTTGTGCTCAATTTGGGTGAGGAACCTAATGAATTTCATAAAAAGTATATGGCCAATGACATAGAAGAGAGCCTGAGGGATTCTTTTGAACACTACCCGACGGTGTGGAAACAATTCGTGGTGCCTTACCTTAATAAATTAAAACTTATAGAGGAAACGGTTACTGCGGATGATGTTGACCTTTCTTCTTTTGAGCTAAAAAAGGAACTTCACCCTAAGTTTTGGAAAGATAAGAAGTTGGATTCAAGAATTCGTCTTAAACTATTAGACGTTGCTGATAAGTTTATTGATACCTTAGATGTTGATGAAGAGCCTGATGATATTGTGATTACCGGCTCTTTGGCTAACTATAATTGGGATGAGGGTGCTTCGGACATAGACCTTCATGTCATGATGAATTTTAAGAAGATTGACGATGATGTTGAGTTTCTTAAGGATTATTTTGATGCGAAGAAGAAGATTTGGAACGAGCAGCACGAGGATATTTCGATATATGGTTTCCCTGTTGAGGTTTATGTGCAGGATACCGAGGAGGAACACAAGTCCAATGGTGTATATTCCATTGAAAAGAACAAATGGGTAAAAGAACCGTCTTTGGAAAAGCTTGATACCGATGAGTTGGATGATGATGAGGCAAAAGAAAAGATAGCCGAATATCAAAATCGTATAGATGAATTGGAGGTGCGCTTGGAGAAACTCGTTTCTGCAGCACAGGCTTCAGGAGAATCAAAGCCTGCCGAAATGGATATAGAAAAACTTTTGGAGGATACAGATGCGCTCTATGAAGAAATACGCGATATACGTAGGTCTGCGCTTAAAAAGGCTGAATCCGAAATAAATACAGGAAATATCATTTTCAAGGCTTTGCGTCGTAATGGTTATATGGAAAAACTTATAAACATTAAAACTCATTGTTTTGATTTGTCACTTTCCCTATTTTAATGTGATTTTTTCGAAAAAGCTACTATTTACTATAAAAATAGGCTTAAAAGCTTTTAATTAAGATAAGAAACTTTGTGAAATAAAATGGCAAACGTTAAAGAACAGTTGGCTCGTATGAAGGAGCTCTACACTTATGGAATGACACAGCAGAGCACTTCACGTAACAATGGTACAGGTATTCTTGAATTTCACAAGATTGCTGCTGACGGTAAGTCATACGGCATAATTCGTGAATGCAATAAGTATTATATCAAAACTGCCCCTGTGGAAAGAGAGACTCTTGTTGAGGCTTATGACTACATCGGTGGTTTTATGAACAAGAAAGAAAATGAGTACTCAAGTTGTGCTCAAGCAATGAAGGACTTTGAGCTGAAGCTACGTTCAATTAATGAGTCTTGTGGCGGTCATGCAGATACTACTGTTGTTGACCCTGCAAAATTCAAAGTAGCAGAAGGTGAAAACGCTTCTATAATGCAGGAGAGCATCCGTAGGCAGCGCGAAATCATGAAGAATGTTCAGACAATTATCAATGAAGGTAGCTTTGTTGGTGTTGGCGACCCTGAGCGTGTAAGTGGTTCTAACGATGAGGACAAACCTTTTATTGTTAAGGGCAAGGCCGAATTGGATAAGGATGTTCCTGAAGCAAAGAATGACCCTGAAGAACAGGGAAATCCTTTTGGTGAAAAGAAGGCGGAAGAGAAACCTAAAGATGCAAAGTTAGAAGGTTCTGTTGCAGCCGAGCATCCTAAGGGCGCAATGTCTGTTAAAATGAATGAGGGCAAATGCGAAAAGTGCGGCTGTGAAGACGGCAAGTGCGCTTGTGGCGCATGTAACGAAGACGCCGATGTTGATGGCCTTGAGGATGAACCCGACGCCATTGACGTAGAGGTGGCAGAGGTTGAGCCCGAGCCCGAGGTTGAGGAAAAGGATGAAGATTCTATCGAAGATGACGCTGATTTCTCCGAAGAGGAAGATGCTGAAGATGAAGAAGACCTTGACCTTGAAGACGAGGACGAAGCGGATGAAATAGAAGACCTTCAGGATGAAGTATCTGAGCTTAAGGCAGAAATTGAGAAGCTCAAAGCACTTGTGGACGCAGAAGATGAAGAGGATGTTGAAATCGAAGATTTTGAATCCGAAGATGACGCTGAAGATGTGGATGCTGCAGAAGATGAATCTGTGGAGGATGCAGATGAAGACGAGGAAGAAAAAGAATTTGAGGTTGATACTCTCGGTGAGAGCAAATCGGCATTCTTTGGAAAACTCGTTGAAAGCGTTGTTAAGTCTGTTAAGAAAGACCGTATAAACGAAAGCGAAACCGTTCTTCACGACTTTGGTAAGCACCCTGGCTATCGCAAGAAGCCCATCGCTTTTAAAGGTGGTGAGGAGGGTAAACCCTTTGGTCAGAAGATTGGTGACGGAAGCCCGTTTGATGAGAAGGTGGTAAACATTATCACCGACTGTGTGGTCGCAGAGCTTAAAAAAAAAATATAGTCGAGCGCAAAGTGCTTAAACTACAAGGAGCACCATCTGCTACTGTTATCCCCCCACAAACAGCCGCGGATGATGCTTCTTTAAATAATAACCCCCCTGCACCCGTTCCCCCGATGCCTCAGGACGACCCGTCTCAACAGACAATGCCTGAGCAGCCTGCGGGAGCAAACCAAGGGGAACAGGAGGCAACGGGAAAGGAAGAAATACAGCAGTTGGCGGGTAAGTTGAGCCAAGCAATTAGGAATTATAATGCTTCGTTGCCACAGCCTGATGCCGAGGTGAATAAATTTGCTGCGGGAATGGTAATATCGGCTGCTGTTGATGGATTGGACAGTAAAGACCGCAAGGCCATATTAAAAAAGGTAACCAAGGGCGTTGAAGATGGGGATGGTGCCAACGCGGAAGAAGAGGTTCCTCAAGAAAATGTAGCACAGGAATAAAGATATTATGAAATCCATTGAGAGAAACTTAGTTTATTTTTTAGAGAAGTGTGCCAAGGCCCATGGTGCCGTGTTCCATGATTGGCGCGAGGATGCACAACAGGTAGTCATTGACTCCGATTCTATTCCTGTGGTTGCTGATGTTAGGTCCATAGTAAAAGCATTTGCGGGGGATAACTATGACGCTTCTTGTGTGGAGGATGCTTGGTCTTGTACTACTGTGTATCTTGATGAGATTGAGTATGCGCCGACGGTAGATATGGTTGAATTATCAATGGCGTTGCCATCCGATACAAGATTTAATGAATCAAAAATGAAAAAAGATATGAAACTTACTGAAGCAAAATTAAGGAGCCTTGTTAAGAGGCTTGTTCGCGAAGAAGTAGAGAAGGCAGAGGATGCACTCTTTAACGAACAGGACTTTATCGTTGATGAGATTTCAAAGAGTGATTGGGAGCTATTCGACATTTATCAGGATGTTGTTGATGGCAAAGAAGTAATTCGCTTTATCATTGAACCGTCATCTCCTTCTGCCGAAGACTTTGATGAGCTGTTCCTTTCAATTAAAGAGCAGACTAAGTCAAAGGTTGTTAGTGGTAAGGCCATTAAAGACGGAAAAGAATATAAGACAATTTCAGTTTGGGAGTAAGTATGGAGATATCCAAAAAGAATCTTTCTGAAATAATCACGTCTACCATTACGGAAGCGTTGGGTTCTGCCGATAGTCAGGTGGAACTCAAGGGCGTTGCCGATAGTCAAGGGGATGTTGCAAAAGTGGGGCAGGAGTTGGCGAAAAAGGCCGTTGCGAACGGTGCGAGGACGGCAAAAATTTCTATAACAACAAAAGATTCTACCGTTGGTGATAATGTGGAGGTTACGGGAAAGGGCGATAGTGTTTCCGATACCCTGAAAGATGCGGTTAATGATGTGAATCAGTCGGGTATGAATCGACAGAATGTTGCTTATACCGTTCAAGTTGACGGCTCAGGTCGCCCTATACATGAAAATGAGGGTCTTTCCCTGACGAAAAGGGAAATTGTAGAAGCTATTAAGAAAGAAAAAAGTTCAGATATGAAGCAGACAATCAAAGTAACAGAATCACAACTCTGCAAGGTTCTGGAAGAAAGCGTGAAAAACGTACTTAAGGAAGTTAGCATTGATACGTTGGGTCGCGCTTCTGCTGAGGCTGACGCTCGCCGTAGGTTTGGACAGAGGGATACTTTTAACAAGGGGATAAGTGATGAATTTACTCATCGTTTCCCTGATATTAAAGAGGCTACCCCTGATTACATTAAGACTAAGCGTGGTTTCGTTCTACGCGCAGACGGCGGTGGGGCTGATGGCACAAAACTCTTTGGCCCCGAGGCGATGGCGTATTCTGTGAGCCGTGGACAGTTTGATATTTCCAAATCGGCTGCACGCGGTATTGCTGAGTGGTGTAAGCATTTCTACAAAGGTTCATTTATGTCGATGGATGATGTCTGTGATTGGCACAATTGGGCCACGCTTTAATTGCGCAGCTATAGCTCTCTACATATATCCTTGAAGGGCCGCGGGATTACCTGCGGCTCTTTGTTTTATTTACATCGTAGTCGTAATCGGAAAGGCTGTTGGTGAGTGCGTTGGATAATTCAAGCGCAAATTCTGTTGGAATATCCTGAAACCGCTGATATGTTATTGGCTCACTCTGTTTGAAGTGGCATTGAAAGATGAGAAAGGTGTCCCTTTTATTGCTAAGCCTTTCTTCTGCGACATCTATGTGGGTTAGAAACTTGCTGTCTAATCTGTTGCTCTTTCGTATTACATTCCTTATTGCATTGCGAAATGTGCGATGGATATCCGCAATATCCCCTTTATAATTACTTGCCGTGAAGCGTGGTCTGATATATGCCGTCCCTTCAACATAGAAAGATTGTGGGTTCTTTTTGTCTAATGTCCCAATATACATCGTGTATTTTTCATGGTTTACATTTCTTTTTCCGTTCATTTAAAAATTAAACTTTTCCTTATCCTTTTATTATAAAATAAGGAAATTTTTTAAAAAGTCAAAAATCACACTATTTATCTAAAAATATCAGATTTTCTGCATTATAATGGCTACAAAAACAAGCGAATATAAACTTATAAAAGAAGGAGAGGAAGGACGCGGTCTTTTGATTGAAAATGACGGCTTCATGTCATTGTCTCAGGGATTTGATGGTGCTATTCTTCGTGAGGATGAGCGCGATGGAAAGGGAGATGGTCTTAAATGTCCATATCCTTTCATTGTTCCTGCAGTGTTCCAAAAGTTTGGGATAAAAAATGCAAATGGTAGAATCTATCCTGAGAATGTTCTTAAACCTGAAGTGGAGAAATTTCAAGAGGTTATTAAAGAAAGACGTGCGCTGATGGAGGCAAACCACCCTGATGAAAGCATAATAGACCTTTCTCGTGTCGCAGGTAATATTGTGGAACTTCATTGGGAGGGAAGTACCCTGCTTGGTAAGTTGGAAATTATTACAAGTGAAGGTTTCCGCAAATATGGTATTATTTCCTGCTGTGGTGATGAAATTGCAAATCTTCTCCTTCAGGGCTTAAAGATTGGTGTGTCTTCTCGTGGTATTGGCAATGTTGAACAAAAGTACGGTATTATGACTGTTACTGACTACGAGTTGGTTACTTGGGATATTGTTTCTCAACCAAGTACTCCGGGTGCATGGATTACTGATAAAGAGTCAGACCTTAAGCCCTATGTTGAAAATTACTCCCGAAAGGGTCAACAATTGATAGAGAATGCACAAAAATTCAGTAATTGGTTGAATAGAAAATAATTTTTTCAAAAGTCGTACTATTTATCGGAAAAGTGTGTATAAGAAGATTGTGCACACAGTATAGAAAAAGAAATTTTAGCAATTATGGCAAAAGAAAATAAGAAATTGGTGTCTGAGGCCTTGAATGATGCGGATAACATTCGCAACACTATCAAGGAAGAATGCAAGTCTGCTATTAACTCGATGTTGAAGGAAGCAATCAAGGATGCAACTCGTGAAATGGCGGATGATGAGGACGATGACGCTTATGAACTGATTGAAAAGGACGCAGCAGATGTAGAGGCGGACGACGAGAAAGAAAAAGAGGCTGATTCCAAGGAGGAAGAGTCGAAAGATGAAGAATCCAAAGAAGATGCTGAATCCGAGAAAGAGTCTGATGAAAAAGACAAAACGGAAGACGGATGGTCGGAGTTCGAGGAATACAAAGTTGGCGACGATACATATGACCTTACTGGCGCGAAAGATGGGGAAATACCCATGAAGGTTTGGAAGTTGGCTTCCGAGGACGATAATATCGTTATTCGCAAGGATGAGGATAAAGTCGAAATTAAGGACAACGAAACCGGTGCTGAGTATTTGATTGATTTGGGTGATTCTGATGAATCTGAACAGGGTATCAAAGAGTCGATAGATGAGGATATCCTCGATAGTGAGATTGCAGGACTTCCAGACAGCGAAACAGAACCCGAAGAATCTTCCAAGGACTATACGTTTATTGATGACGAGGGAGAAACCGAGACTCCTGAAGGGGAGGACGAATTTGAATTCACTACCGACGAAATTGAACCGGTTGAAGAATCAGTTAAAATTAAAGGAAAAAATTGCAAAACAATGAAAGAAAACAAAGAAATTGTGTTAGAGGTTGACCTTGGCTACACTGACGATTATCAGAAGAGCGACGCTATAGAAGGACTTAGCAACGAGGAACCTTCCGAATTCGAAACACTTGATGCAGGTGTCCCTCAGGGAACTGAGAAACCTTGGGCAGGTGAAGACATTGAGGGCGAACCTTTTGAAGAACCCGTTAACGAGGAAGAGGAAATGCTTCTTGACGGTGATGCAGAAGAAGAACCTGTGGAAGAAGGAACCAATGTTACCCTTCCTAACGTAAGGAAGAAGGTAAAGTCTCACTCCCCCGCTTTCAAGATGGGACCTAAGGTTGCACATCATGACTCAAAGGCAGGTGAGTACAAGGCAGTTGCTGAATCTATCGCAAAGAAGGCGGAGGCAATCCTTGAGGAAAACAAGAAGCTCAAAGAGGGTATCCTTAAGATTAAGGACTCGCTTAATGAGGCATACCTTGTGAATGTTTCTCTTGGCAAGATGCTGAAGCTCGTCACCGAAAACACAGTAACGCAGCAAGAAAAACAACAGATTGTTGAACGTTTCAGCAAGGTTGAGAATATTAGCGAGGCCAATAGCTTATATGAATCAATCAAGCATGAATTAAATGAGAGTGCTTCTGCAAAGGGCATTAACATTGAAAGTCCTGTAAGTTCAGCAAATGCATCGCAGATGAATGAAAATATCGTCTACAAATCTCAGGACTACCTTAAGACTATCGACCTTATGAAGAAGATTTGCAAATTCTAATCGGTGGTTACATTACAAAAAAAATAAACAAACAAGAATAAAAAGATTATGAGAGAATTTCTTACAAGTGGCCAATTTGGTAGCATTGAACTTAATGAGGCCCGCAAAAACAGACAGCTTGTCAACGAGCGTTGGGAACGCCTTGGCATGACTGATGGCCTTAGTGGTCTTATGAAGGAAAACATCTCCGCTCTCTTCGAGAACGAGGCTAAGATGCTCCTTTCTGAGTCTACTGACGCACAGAACTCCGGTTCTTTCGAAACCGTAGTATTCCCTATCATTCGTAGGGTGTTCAGCAAGCTTCTTGCCAACGACATTGTGTCCGTTCAGGCAATGAGCCTTCCTGTTGGAAAACTGTTCTACATGCTTCCTGTAACAAGCGAGCGTATTTGGGACAGTGAGGAAATTGAAGAGGGTGCCACGGGCCGTCACACCGGTCTTATGGGTTACGAGAGAACCGACCGTAGGGATGGTTCCAAGTATAACCGCTTCTATCTTCCTGATGAGGTTATTCCCGAAACCGGTGCATCCGTTGTGACCTTCTCCGAGAAGACCCTCTACGACCTCTTCTATGATGATTTCCTTTATGATAACTCTAAGGGTAAGATTCATATCAAGGTTGGTGACGTTACTCCTGCAGCGTTCGTGAACGGAAAGCTTGTTGACCTCGAAAGTGGTTCAACTATCCCTACTCACAACGATGGTACTGTTCGTAACCTTATCGTGAAAGTTGGTGGCTTCGCTGCATTCAATGCAGGTCGTCTTACCGGTCCTGATGGAAACGAAATGGATACCGAAGCATTCCTTGCTTCTCTTAAGATTGTTGCTAACAAAGATATCGCAGGTAGCGGTACTACTTGGACGGCAGGTGAATCCATTCCTTTCCGCGTGGTGACTCAGAAGTATGGTGAGGGTATCGTAGCATACGGTTCTCCTTGCGATGCAAAGGGTTTCATCTATCTCGAACTTGACCTTGCGAAACCCGCAGACGGAAACGATGGTTTCAAGGGTGTTGACCCCGCTTCCATCACCGTTGGCTCCGTGGCAGACCTCTTCAAGGCTGCGTGGGCACAGTACGACTCCCTCGAACTTGAGACCGAAATCGGTGAAGTTTCCTTCAAGCTTTCATCCGTGACTGTTGCTGTTGAAGAGCGTAAGCTCCGTGCAACTTGGTCTCCTGAACTCGCTCAGGACGTGAACGCATTTCATAACATTGATGCTGAGTCCGAACTCACCGCACTTCTCTCCGAGCAAATCGGTGGTGAAATTGACCGTGAGATTCTTCGTGACCTCCGTAAGGCTGCTCCTTGGCAGGCTCAGTGGGATGCAAACGGTTGGAGAAGGATTCAGGGCTACTCTACCAACTACACTCAGAAGGATTGGAACCAAGAGCTTATCACTGTTGTAAACCAAATCTCCGCTCAGATTCATAAGGCAACCCTCCGTGGTGGTGCAAACTACATCGTGGTTTCCGCTGAAATCTCTGCTCTGTTCAACAACCTTGAGTACTTCCATGTGACCGACGCTTCCGCCGACGCTAACAAGTACAACATGGGTATTGAAAAGATTGGTTCGCTTGAGGGCCGTTACGAAGTCTTCATGGACCCGTACGCACCTGCATACAGCCTTATCCTTGGTCATAAGGGAACAAGCCTGCTCGATACTGGTTACATTTATGCACCTTATATCCCTCTGCAGCTTACCCCGACCCTCTACAATCCTTCCAACGCAGCTCCTGTCAAGTACATCATGACTCGTTATGCTAAGAAGGTTGTTAACAACAGGTACTTCGGTGCAGTTCGCGTGAGCGGTCTCCGTACTTTCGATGCGGCAGAGCTTCGCTAAACCACGCTACGAATAATAGCAGAATTAAGGGTTGTTGGTTCCAACGACCCTTTTTCTTTACTAATTAATTTGCTGAATTGTCCCCATAAGAAAAGCCGTAGGATTTTTCCTGCGGCTTTTTTGTTAAAGATGTATTTTATTGATTATAATGTGGTGGCTGCTTCGGCTTTGTTGTATTGTCTGTGGGCTAATTGTTTGTACCGCGCTTCTTTGCGTTGTGTTTCTGAAAACCGTTCCCGTGCTTTTGTGTCCCCATGCTCTCCAAAACCATTCGGAGTTAGATAGCATTCGGCTTAGTTGGTGAACTTTCAGTGTTTGGTCTTTCCATAAACAATAGAATAAAGATAATTGGTCTCTGTGGGAACCCTTGGAAACCTCGTTCCACCACATCTCCATTAGTTTAATGCATCGTTTATCGTTATGCTTCCGTATAATGATGTTGTTTTGAGTAAGACCAAAATGTTTGGGGAAGCCTTCGCTCTTATATCTTTCAATTTGCTTTCGCATAATCTCGGGGCTGTCTTTTCTTAATTTCTCACAAGCAAGTTCTTCATCATAAATACAGTCTCGTCCGGGGTGTTGTCCGATGCTGATATAAGAATCCCCGCAAGATTCAATTAACTTATCGGGGTTTTGCTTGACAATCATATTGGAGTCAATGTAGACAGACACATCGTAGTCACATAGAACTTTGTGGGCGTTGATTTTTACCCACCTATTCTTTTTGCTGTTAGATAGTCCATCGGTTTCTTTTGGCATTACAAAAGGCTGCCATACTTTACTTTTAATAGTTTCGGGGCTATCAGTGAAACAGATATAATCCCAACCCGGATATGGTGTCTGTTCGGGTAGTATATCATATCCTCCCGTCAAACAGGTATATATTACCTTCTTGTTGTCTGATAATTTTAACATATTTCCTACTTCAATATCATTTTTTCTTGTTGCGTATTTGTATAATCCCGCACCGGGGATAAAGGTTAATTCACCTAAATATATCTTGTTATTAACATAGTAGAAGTCCACACGTACAAACTTAAACGGGGCACATAATTTCTGTGCAAGGTTTACCATCTCTTTAAGTTTGCTTGGTATTTTGTATGCCTTAGAGCTAACACCTTTTCTTTTTATGTCCGATGGGGTGCCGTCAATGTTGTAGTAAATGATGTCACCATGCCCATGTCCATCGTTTATTGTAAAAAGCTTGGGTTTGCCATTAAAACGCCAAAACTTATAGTCAAACAGTGAGTCTTTTTGTGTTTCGTCAGAAAGAAGAGGTTCTACCATAATCTTTCGCGGAATATTATGGTAATGCATCTCATAGGCGATTGCTGTTGCGTGGTCTTTATTGAGGAAACCTCTTAGTTTTGTTTTAATGGTCTCTTTGTTAACTGCGTTTTTATCTCTAACAATAATATTCATACCACTGCCGTGATTGCACTTAATGATGCAGCTCTGTGGTAATTTCTCCCATTCTATGTCTTCGGGCTTCTCGTAAACAGCGAGAAGGGGTACGCAAATATCATCCCCTAACTTTTCCTTACAGTAATCGTGTAAAGCAACCTTGTCTGCACATTTGGTTTTTAGTTCTGTGCAGTCGTAAATTTTTAACCAATTAAGTTTATCCTGTATTGTTATTGGGTTGTTAATATCAAACCCATAGCCCAATCTTTTGCATTGATTGAGGACAAGTTCTTTTATGTTCATAGGAGAATCTTATTTTTATTTAAAGACGGCTGTCTTCTTATTACAACTGCGTGATTGGTAGCTGAAGTGCGGTTTGGCGTTACTGTACGGGGGTCTACATTTGTCCTTGTTGTGGAAAGGGTATCCCAAATTGCGGGAACCTCTATCCAATTATCTCTTTCGGGTATTTTACTTTTGGTTCCAATACTAATAAAAAACCTGTGCGGGTAATAAACTTTTCTATTCTTATTGGTGTTTAGATATGCGCCCCACCAAGAAAATGTTGAATTTGCAATAATATTATGTGCGCATAAGGTTTGAATGTATAAATCGCAATCTATTTTGTTCCATCCTTTCACCTCCTTATCGGCGAAAAGAAAATTATCTCCCTTGAATTGTTCTTTGCACCAAGGGATATCGTCTGATACGATAAGATACTTTTGATTTTTGGGGAAGAAAGACATGCATTTATAAAACCACCGAATGTCTAAAAGACCTAATCTCTTTCTAACGTCAGGTTTAAGGTAGTCCCCTCGTCTAACATTGATGCAAACGTAATCTAAGAAGTTGACCTTGTAGGCTTCTTTTATCGCGTCAATCAACCCTTCTTGAGGTTCAAATAATTTTAGGCAGTAAGCCTTGTTGTTATCCCAATATCTCGGGCATTCTCTATATCCATCAATAAAGATATCTTTATTATTACTTGTGGTCTTTATGGGGGTAAAGAATCCGTTTTCGCGTATTTTTTCGTACGTCCCGTCGATATGGTCAATGAGTTTAATTTTTCTTAAGACACCTTTTTCTACGGTAGAAATGAAATTATCATGAGAGTTGCTTCTTAGAAGATAATAGTCCATCCCATGCTTATCGGCGAAGTATTTGCCACTTGCAACGATAAACATCAGGTTCCCTAACCTTCCGTGACTCCATGATACTACCTTCCTTGCCATTAAACATCAAAAACTTTATCTACTTCTGACGGGTCAATAAATCTAATCTTTGCGTTGATTTTCCGCATTACATCTTCGGGGATTTGTCCTTCTCTTCTTTGTATGCAGGTTTCTACGTCGGTATGAAGATTTATCCCATATATAGAATAACCAAAAGAGCGTACAAAATCAATAAGGGGGGCTCTAAATTGTCCTGTGTTTGTGTCGTCTATCACAAAATTTTGCTGTGTATTAGCTAACTCACGAATCTTATCGTATTCGTGTTTGGTTACCTCCTGCTCTTGTTCGCGGGAGCCGACGAATTTATCATCGGCGGATTTGCTCATGCCTAATTCTGCCCTTATAATATCCCTTGAAACTATAGGAATCTCTACGGGTAGGTTATTCTTTATCCATGTGCTCTTTCCTGACCCGGGAATACCGCACATAATATAACAGATGGGCTTTTGTTTGCCCATCTGTTTGGCAAGTTCACCTGCCTGTGCCTCTGTTAAAATTATTGTTCGCATCGTTAATAAATAGTTTCTTGTGAATTCGCGTTCTTGCCTTTATACGGGATTAGATTGTTTCTATTCCCGTTTCGTTGGCCTTGAGGTATTTGCGCGTCTTTTGTTCTATTCTACGTCCTTCGCTCCAATTCTTAACCTTGGTTAAATAGCCAATAACTCTATCATAATAGTCAATATGTTCGCTTCCGCATTTTGGACATTTTGTGATTGGTACCTTTGTTATATAGCCACAATCTTGACATTCGGAATTGGGAACATTAACTGTCCAATATGAACATCCTACGTCGCCGGCGTACTTAAGTAGTTTCCAATATTGCTCTTTTGATAGATGCGAGTCAAGGTTGATGTGTGCAGCGGCGCCACCATCAAGACAATCAGCAGCAAATTCCCTTCCCATCATGTATAGTTTGTCGGGAACCGAGCATTCTTCATTAGGCTTGAATATGTAGCTTGCATACAAGTTGGTGTCATCGGGAACCCAATATCCGTCTGCTTTATCCCAATTGTAAAACTTTACAGCAACGGATTCTGCGGGAACCTGCTCCGTATTGAAAGTTGCTTTCTTTGTTTTGTGTTTTTCATTTTCCTCTTTAACCGTGCTAAAGATAAAACGGCAGAATTCGCCATATGTCTTGTTTTTTGTGCATTTTAGCCCAAGGAATTCAGCGGCCTGATTTAAACCATTTAGCCCAATCGTTAAGTATTGTTTGTTTAGGCTAATGAAGCCTGCACTATAAACGGGAAGAAGGCCTGCGTTGTACATGTCCCATAGGTATTCGTTATATGCATTGTGGTATTTGTACACACGGCTTAAAATTTTAGCTATATATGCCTTAAAGTTTTGCTTATTATCTTCTGAAAACTCCACAAACTTTGGACGACAACCAAACTCTTTTTTGCAAAAGTCCTGTGTTATCCTGCTGAGGTTGAGCGTAATCACAGACTTTGAGCCTGTTTCAACGCCAATATTACCATTGGTGAAACTGAATTCCTTTGTCTGCACCTTGTTGCGTAGGCGACAATTATGTGTAATTAAACCATTGCTAAGAATAAAATACGGATTTTCTTCGTCTTCAATCTCAACACAATAACAATAATCACCGTTTGCTTTTTCGTTTTTTATCTCCGTTATTTCTCTAACCGCCATAAGGGGTTCGTTGGGGGCAATAGTCCCATAATTGGTTTGGCTATTAAATAGTAGTTTATCGCCAAGAACAATGTCCTTAACAGGGACGTCGACAATCCTTTTGTCCCTCAGGACGGGAAGAATGTGGTCTTCTGTCAATTTAATCATTAAGTCTTCGCCTTCACATTTAAGGGAGTACCATTGCGATGCCGTTGTCCTAATAACTTTTCCCTTCTTAATTCCAATAAAATTAGTATGTGGATTCTGTGAATAAACGCTTATTTCTTTGTTGCCAAACTTCTTATAAAGTTCTGAAAAAGTAAGACTTTTCTCTATGCCATTATCATTAAAGGAAACCCGCGTTTTTCCATCAAAGCAACAAGAACTCAACGAATCTGCCGTTTCTGAAATATAGATAAAGAAAGAATGGCCCCTTTCGAGTTCTTCTGCTACAAATCTCGCATTTTCCTCATCAACAAATTTTCCGTCCTTATAGATAAGGGCAAAAGATTCTACGGGGAAAGTTAATATTTTTTTCAGCCGTTCTGCATTAAGCCACTTTATGAATTCCTTTTGAAGCCAATTAAGACTTTCCCACTTGGGTGCTGTGCCGTCAGGGAAATAGAAGTTTTCAAACATTGCCTCAAAGAAGGGTTGGTCGAAGTATGAAAAATTTAGGAATGGGCTTTGGCTGTTTCTACTACTTGCAGGTGAATTTACGGAATAAATAACACCCTGAAAATGTTGTTCAATTTCGCTTCGTATAGTCTTTGCCTTTTTTACCCTTTCGTTGGACACTATTTCGTCTGCGTGAAGATAGTAGTCGTCCCCCCATTCTTTTCTTGCAAACCAATCAAAAAAGAGAAGGAATTCGGGAGTGGCAACCGCACCCGCGTACTGTGATGCGATAGCAAATAAAAGATTATTAAATGAGCCGCAATAACCTGCAAGATTCTTTGGTGCCTCGGATGTACCACCAATTACCTTTGTTCCATTGAGGATGAAGGGGTACATGGATATAGAAACACAATAGGGGGCTATTGGCCCAGCGAAGGAAGATTCGTCGTGCTTGTAAATGATGTGACTATTAAGGTCTTTCGTATAGTTTCTGCTATTGAAGTTAGGGTATAGCTTCTGTAGCTTGTGCTCTATCATTGCACGGCTAATAAGGATATTGGTATCCTTATGTATTTCGGCGTTTAGGAGACTGACATTTTTGCCGGTTGCATTAGAATTATCATCTATTGTTGCGTCGGCATTATTTTGTGATTCCTTGTATTTTTCAATAAACCTTTCTTTGTCTAAAACGAACTGACAAATGGATTCTCTCTTTGCCCAATGGAGAATGTATGCTTTTGCCGCGTTGAAGTTTCTCTTTGATAGCTCTTCTTCAACAAAGCGTCTAATTTCTTGTGTGCTTATTTCATCGAAAATGCGGGCTTCAACAGCATCAATTGTTTCATTAATTATAGGGTTGTCTTTTTTTTCACCTGCAATTGCATAAGCTTCTTGTATACCTCTTTTAACCTTTTCTCTTTTAAATTCTTCTAAAGAACCGTCACTTTTTTTAACAAACATATCCAATCTCCTTTATTTACTTAATCTCTCTTCAAGTGCATCCTTGGTCTGCAGGCCCACGGTTTGGTCCTGTACCTTTCCGTCGTTAAGAACAATGATAACGGGGACATTTCTTACATTAAACTTTGCAAGTATATCTTCATCGCATTCTTCGGCGTTGCATTCAATAAAGGTCACGTCCTGATGTGCTTTTTCGAGTTCTGCAATTGTTGGTGCCATTGCCCTGCATGGGCCACATGTTTCTGTTGAAATCTTTAGAAACACTTTTCCATCAGTATCGTTAAGTATACTGATGAGTTCGTTGTAGTTACTTATCTGTTTCATTGTTCTTCTGAAATTTTTTTGTTATATCAATCAGCCCTCGTTCATCCCAATAGCGGCTGTTAAAGAGGTAAAACATCTTTTGATTTGTAGTTTTGGAGTTGAGGGGACCCTTTTCTTCAATGTATGGCCCAATTTTAATGTAGTCAAAAATGTTGTAATAGGGTTTGTAGATTTTCTCGTCTCCTGAGTATACTGCAGTTTTTAGAGTGGGGAAGTTTTCTCTTACCTGAGTGACGAGTGCGACCAACTCGTCCTTATTAGCATCTCCACCCATAAAACATACACAACTAATCCCTTCGTTTTTGTTAATCAAATCTGCGACAACATCGTAGGTAAGCTCGTCCCCCTTATCCTTTTGTAGATAAGGAGAATGGCATCCTTTGCATCTGTGAGGGCAATTTGAGATGTTTATCGCAAGAGTGATTTCGTCGGGAACTTCGCTAAAAACTACGTTAGTATCTTCTTTAATGTACCTCATTTTTTAATCAACTTCTTGTGGACAATAAATAGTTTGTTGTCTTAAAAATCAGAAATTATTGTCGAGCCAATCTTCGCTTGAGAGACCCTCTCCCATACCGGGGTCAGGAGCGGGAATATTGTCTCTTTCGGTATCAAATGCCTCATTTCGTGCCGCTACTTCGCGTTCTTTTTTAAGCATACTTTGTTGTATCTGCTGCGCCAAAGTATTCTGCACGCTTTCTTTCTGTTTAGTGATTTCTTCGTTGTAAGCCATCAGTTCATCCACATCTTGAATCTCTTCACAAGACACGGTGGATGTACCGTTATTGAATTTAACCTTGAATGGAACGCCTGTTGCGCCCTGTCTATTTTTAAGGAGAGCAAAAACGGCCCTATTATTCGCTTGGTCGTCAAGCGTCCTCGCAATGGACATGATAACATGTCCAATTTGAACTTTAGTGATAGAACCACCTGCTTGGTCCATACGAACAACTTCTGCAATGAAGCTATCCTTGTTGCCCTGCGTCATAACCCAAAGGGCTACGTTGAATTCTTCGGCCAAACATTCAAGGTCGCGCATTGTATCTTCCTGAAGGTCCCACTTGGATGCGTTTTTGAACCCCTTTTCAAAGGCGAGGCATTCAAAGTAGTCAAGGATGACCAAATCGGGTTTAAAACCTTTGTTGATGAGTCTGCGTATGAAAGATGAAATAGACCCAACAGTTTCTTTGCGAGTTTTAAATTTCTTTACCCTCAGGTTGTTTATGAATAAATTCTTCTTGTCAAAATTTTCAAGTTTTTCCCTGACGGTAGCAATCTGCTCGGGAGAAGAAGAAAGGTATTGTGCTTCAACCTGTGTAATACGGGAGAAGTGTTTTCGGGCGATATCGGTTTCATCGTCTTCAAAGAGAATTTGTAAAACCTTATACCCCTCGTAGTTGTTATCTTCGGTGGGACAAGTAGAAGCGTATGATGCCATTGCGGTTGAGAGCGATGTCTTACCGAATCCCGCAGGGCCGATTACCACGCCTAATTTTTTCTTATCAAGTCCACCGTTAAGCCTTTCGTCCATAATGGGGATGCCTGTGGGGATGGGGTGGCGTGACTGAATGGACGTGGCTAACTCCAACATGTCGTAGGGGTTAAAACCGTCCTCGTTTTCTTTTCCGACTTCAAGTGCGTCCTGCATCATCTTTGCGCATTGCGCGTAGTGTTCAACATCGCCGTCAGAGGTCACCCTAATAATTTCATTGGCAACCTTAATCATGTTCTGCTGCATGAAGAACTTGCTTGAGTTTTCTTTTACAAACTCACACCCCTCGGAACTTTCCTTCCGGATTTTAGTGAGAAGGGCGTCCCATTCTTCAACCTCGTTGGACATTCTCGCACGTGCCTTTAGAACCTCTCCTATTGTCTCATAGGAAGGCAAAACACCCGCTTCCTTATAATAATCCTTAAGGACGCCAACAAGTTGTTTTAAGAGAGGTTCTGTAAAGACGTTCTGATTTATGACTGAGTACAACGATTGGAAAAATGCCTCGTCTTCCATAAAGCATTTAACCAATCGGTACTGATATTCCGCGCCAAGATATCCTAAATTTGTTTTATCTAATTTGATGCTCATTTTCGGTAATAGTTAGACGAACTTAACTCGTCTTAAAGATAAGTTCGTGAGTTGACAAAGTGTAGTTTTGTTTTTGCCTGTTGTGTCTAACTACTCGTTATTTTTGTTGAGCTCCGTGCGGATGTCTGCATAAAAGTTAGGGTTTTTATAGTGAGTAACACTCCCGTCCTCATTGGTAAAGTCCTCAAAGGTTGTATAGTCAGAAGGGTTCTCGTAAGAACATACAGCACTGAGCTTCTTGATGATTGCCCATGCGAGGTCCTGTTTGCCTTCACTCATGCGGTAATACAGGTACTCCTTAAGACCAACAGCGAAAGGATTGCTTTCTTCAAGGTTGCGCCTATTATTCATGAGGTCAATAGAGTTTCTTACGAAACGGGGATAAATGCCTTCCCATATGGTGCTGCAAACTTCTCTTCCGTTATCAAGGAATGAGAGCTTGTAGGTCTTAACATCGACATCTTCATCAAGAGGAGTTGCCCACTCATAGTAGATATCAAAGATTTCCTTAGAGACCTTTGGCCCGTTGGGGGTCCACACATACTGAACAGTGCTTGGCTTGCGAAGAATAATACCTTCACCCTTTACCATCTCCTTGCAATGTTTCTCGTCCTTGAAATATTCCTTCATTGCTTCTTCGTTGTCAAAGATTTTAGGAGCCATATATTTAAGGTAGATGTTACTCTTTTCCTTAAGGTCGTTATCAATCATTGTTGCACATTCCCTAAGGGTATATGCTAAATCAAACGACCGAAGGGACGCCTCTCTAAAGGGACCGAAAAGTTTAAAATACCTCTGGCAGAGAATATTCTCGCCACACGTTAAAACAAACTCGAACCTTTCCTTGTAATCCATAGGTTCTCTCTTTTTTGAAAAATCTCTTGCCATAGTAAAATGGTTTTTTCTATTATTTTGTTGTTTTTAAATTTCAATATATAGCGGACTGTAAACGGGTTGATAGTCTTCATTCTTGATTGATACATTCGCAATCTTTGTGGTCTTCCCCTTTTCGTTTGTAATCTCAGTTACATTATGATTACCTGAATGGACATGTCCTGCAACCCACAGGCCGATGTTTCTTTTGCGTACTGCTTCGTCTAACTCCAAACAACCGTAATTGGGCTTAAACGGAAGACCTAAACTTGTTCCAAAATCATTTTGCGTTCCCGGGCTATGGCTAATTAACACGTCTACCTTGTTGGGTATCTTGTTGAAGGTGATTTCCAATTCGTTATGACTTTTATAAAAGGCCCAATTGCTTAAAGCAGGTATCCATGGTGTTCCATAAAAGGTTTTACCTTTAAAAGAATATGAACTATCCTGCAAATATACAATCTTTTCGGGAAGATATAATATATCATCAATATATTGTGCAGAAAGAGATTCAATTTCTTCTGAAGTAAACAGGCCGCGGGTTTGAAACCTATTATCAATAATTTTTTGGAAGAAGAAATCGTGGTTTCCACCAACGAGAATAACCTTCTCACAGGGGAGTTCCTTTGCCCATGGGATAAAAGTACCCACAAACCACACGATACTCTTTATCATATCGCGCTGTATTTGTAGGGGTACGATGTCTCCTGCAATGCCAACAACATCAACTTCTTGGTCTATTACAGGAAGATGCCCGTGTATATCGCTAAGAAAACAGCACCTCATGGTATTACTGTTTTATCTGCCTTTTCCTTTCACAGAGCGAAGTCATTTCATTCGCCTGCTTAATAAGGAGGGACAGGGGTGAACAATACTGCCAAAACTTATCGTCTCTATCTTTGTCTATGGAGACGATTGCTTCGTATTCTTCGGGCAGAAGAAGAATATTCTGAAGTAGTGCAACGAGAACAGAGCGCTCTCCTGTTCTTAGGTTGATTCCATCATCAACAAACTTGAAGTTGATGCCCTTTGAGAGTTGAAAATCGTTATCGTTGATTACTAACCAATCAATTTTAGAAAGGTGCTGTAAACAACAAACCTTCAGGAGGGACGCTTGTGAAAGGTTAAGGAGCTTCTTTGTGTATGTAATCTCTGAAAGACTCACTGCGTAAGCACAAAGAAAGTTAATATGCGAAACAAGGGCACCCGGATATGCAACCCCCGATTCCTCGTTGGTTGCAGCGGCTGCCCTACGCATTTTTTCTTTTATGTCGGGGATTGAAAGGATTTCTTCTTTAATTCCCGCCTTCTCTAAATTTTCAGTAAACAGAGTCCAAGATGCTTCAAACTTGGCGTCAGTTATTGTTTTCATTGAACGGATGCTTTAAAAGGTTCAACTTAGTTCTTTACTTTTCGTGTCCAAAGATACTGCTTTTTCTGTTAAAAACAAATTTATTCAGATTTTTTTAATATCACTTACCTGTAATTTTGTGATACCACTCGGCTCGTATTTTGGTAACGTTGTCAAGATTATACTCATCCTTGACATGATTATAGTTATTATTTTGCAGTAAATCAACTAATTCGGGGTTTCTTACAATCTTAGTAATGGCCTTTCCCCATTCTTTGTGTGCATTAACGGGGTCAATAAGTACACAATTTCCTGTAGGGTCAATTTCTCCACCTTTCTTGAATATGGATTTTGTACCTATTGTGTAGGGGCCAAAGTCGGAAACAATTACACCTTTGTGTTTGAATCCAGATTCTACTATTTTTAGTTCTGACTTGTACTTGTTAAACTCTGTTTTGGCTAATGGTACTAACAATATATCTATATTATTATAATGTGTACCAAAAGTGTTGAGGTTCTTTGTCCATTCCCTGCGATAGAATTCATGTTCTACGTTCGGGTAAGTGGAATTGGGAAGAAATTTAAGAAGGAAGTTTTTGTAATTGCCATCACAGAAACGATAGTCTGCGGTTACGAGTTTTTCGTACCTTGTCCATACAGATTCCTCGGGTCGGATTGGCCTTGTTCCAATGATGTTCTTGTTTTTGTCCATTACAGTTGCGTTTCCACGGATATCAAAACCACAAAGAACAATCTGAATCTTCTCAAGAACGTCTGCGGAGAGCTTCTCTATTGTACCCCTGAATTGTTCAAGGTCTCTTTCGTGGGTGCTTCCCATTACGAAGCCGAAACGGATTTTGTCTGTGCGGGAATAGTCGGGTGCCCACTGTTTATCCTCGGTGTCAATAGCGTTGGGGAAGATAAAGACGTTTTTATTATACTTTCTAATTTGTTCTGCGAAAATTTCGGTAGTGGTTGTTACATAATCCACTAATCTCAGGTTCTCAACAATCTTCTGAGGGTTCTTGAGGGCTGTGCTCTGAATGAACATTGGATGGTTGGGGCCAAGGTCCCAATAGTCATCAACGTCCATTATTGTAATGATATGGTTTTCTTTACAATATTTGAGACAGTTTAGAAAACCTTCTCTATTGAAAAAGGTTCCCTTGTGGAAAGTTACAATATCAAAATCTTTGAAATACTCGGGATTGTTCCAATCGGGATTATCGTTGATTACAACGTCAAATTCGTCTCCGTAAAGGCTATCAAGTTTCAGATGAGGCCATGTCATGCGCCATGTGCGGCAACCACCGTTATCACTTGGGATTACAACAACTCTAATTTTATTTCCCATACAAACTTTTTTTCTAAAAATATAGGTGTTATAGGGAAAAAGGAAAGAGAAAATGATTTATTTGGCGATAATTTCACCGTTGGTGTCAATGTGGAACATTTTACCATTAAAAATAACCATTGCTTCCCCGTTCATAAAGCTTGATGCGCGTTTTACGTCTGTGGGAAGGAGGAGGCTTCCGTCGGGCTTGATATAATTATAGAGTTTGGTGTCAAATTTGCAAACAACGGCTCTCTCGTTTTCAAAATCATCAACACGGGAAAACCATTCAGGGGTTATTTGTTTGCCGTTCTTGTCAATGAAGCTATAAAGATTATTCATTTTAACGATTGCGAAGTCGTTATGGAAAGGTTCTATGAAGTCTGCTTCTTGCTCCTTGCCGAAAAATGTTGTAAAAATGTAGGGAAATTCGATTTTAAAATTTTTGCTTCCCTTTTTATCATCAAAATCATCTGCTTTCTTAAATTTTGCGTTTACACTATCCATTGTGTAGTCTTCCCATTCGGGGTGCTCGATATCGTATGCTTCTGTTAACCTTTTCATTTTCTTTTGATTTTCCAATAAATAGTTAAATGTTGGGAAACACGGCTTTGAGAAAAGGCAAAAAGCTACTATTTATAGCAAAAGTAATTTATGGGAAAGAAAACTATCATATTTACCGAACGACAGTTAAATGAAATAACTGGTGGAGATTTTTCATATCTTGATGGTATGAACGATGGAAAATTTCCGGGTAACAATGAGGTAACCGTGGGACAAAATACATCCGTGTCGGGCCCCGCTCCTACTATTGGTAACAAGGTTAGTAAGCAAATGGGTAGTTCTGATAATTGGTATACAATGTCCCGTGGTCGTATCTTGGGTGTGCCTCTGATGTGTAGTAAGAAAGCCTTTGATAGAATGATGCTATCTGAAAGCAATAGCGAACTTGAGGGTGATTTTTTTACCTTTGACCCCACAACTTTGAGAAAACTGAATATGACACGTGATTCAAGTACAAGGGGAAAGGGTAGCATTGCATTAAATAACCTTATTGAAAAAGGCGGAATGTCATATACTGAGGCAACTACACTAAAGAACCGAATGGAACATATGGACCACAATAGTGATGAATATTTCAATCTTGGTGGCGATGCTTTATATGAATTTATAAATAACACGTTACAGACTAAGACTTCTGCTATTGCTAATCGTAAAAAAGTTCGCACGGCTGCAGGCATGACCAACCAATATCAAAAAGCGGGTGGCTCTAAGGATGTTGGTAATGGAAAGGCACACACAACACCAAAGATTACTTACTTTTAAAAAATAAAACAAACAGTAAAATGGCAAACGAAAAACAATCAAATCTTGAGAGAATTGGTATTGACGAGCGTCAAGAACAATTAGCCCGTGGTGAGGCGAGATATGATATTAGCCGCAACGAGGCCTATGGCCCTAATCATGATAAAGCTCGCTCGCATGACGATGCAAATCATCCTTGGGGTAAGGGTACGGGTGGCTCGCACACTCATTATCTTCCTGACCAATCTCTACCTAAGACCCTGTATAACTACAGCAACTTCAACACAACTGAGCAAGCGGGTGGTTCATACGACAAATATGGTAGAAATGGTGTCGGCGGTCGTAACTTCCTCCGTACAATTAGTCTCTATAACTCAGAAAGGCCATACGGCAAACAGTCCGTTGACATTGATACAACGATTGAAGGTCAATACTTTGTGCAGTAATGTCTATTTTGGGCGAAATACTGATTGAATCACAACTTCTGAACGAAGATGTAACGCAAGCAATCACAAGCGCCATTAGCCTGATGAAACCTGCCTATATTAAGTATAATAGTGGCGGAAAAGAAAAGGCTACGGGGCGTAGACTTATATACCCTGTTGCGTATGGACTCTCTAAGGCGGGTAATCCTGTTGTGAGGGCATTTGAGCCATCGGGTGATTCGCTTCGTGGTGTGCCTGCGTGGAAATTCTTTCGTGTAGATAGGATTAAGTGGTGGAGAACGGTAAAAGACGCTACAAAAACTTTTCAAAATCAAGAATTGGTCGGTCTTAATAAGACGGGGAAGGATAAAGGTATGATAGAAATCTTTGCCCTTTCCCCTCTTTGTGGTCGACTTAATAAGAATAATGAGCCCGAAATTGATATGGAGCCTGTAACTAAAGGCGAAATTGAGCAACCTGAACCTAAAGGAAAGTGGAATATCCGTCAAATCGGGCGTAATATTGTAGATTTTTTCAAAAATTGGAAGAACAAATATCAAAGTAAACCTGAGGTTTCTCTTGACAATAAGGGAAATATTACCTATAATAAAAGTGAAGAAAGGGAACCTGCGCAGAGTTCAATTGATGTCCCTGTGGCAGAACCTTTAACAAAGGGTGATATTAAACCTGTAAATAAAGCACAGGCAACACCTCAGAATAATGAACAAAATAAAGTAGAAGAACCAACGGAAGGCCCTATTACAAAGGATGATATTAAACCATCCGAAGAAAAGGGAAAAGAAGATACAGAAGAAGGGAAAGAGGAAGAAGAAAATCCTATAACCCAAAAATTTAATGAAATGTATGACCGTTGGGGAAAATTAGGTTGGTAAAATGAATAATCAAGATTTTTTCGAGAGAATTGGTAAGAACAGTAGGGCTGTTATGGACCACACTCCCCAAGCGCCTTCTCAGGGGGTAAAAATTAATGAATCATATTCGGGTGACGGTGGACTCCTTGACCAAATAGCGGCAATGGGGTTTACGTCGCAGTTTGAAGATATTGTTAATAGTGATTCTCAGGGCGTAGGTGCAGGTGTAAGTTCTGATGCTAATGTAAAACAATTAACGGAAGCTGAATTAGACGCACTTAAAACAATGAAGGTCTCAGAAAAAAAGGCAAAAGAAAGTAAAATGCCCAAGGCTTTTGTTGAAAGTATGCTGTCTAACCCAAGTGATTTCTCTTCCCTTGAGCGGGCTGATAGTGATAAGCTTGAAGAGCGTATTTCAAAAGAATATATGGCTCGTTTAAATGAGAAGTTAAATGGTGTATCATCTAATCGTTCTACAATAACTGAAACCAAAGAGGCTCCTGTTACTACTCCTGCCACTTCTACTGCTTCTGTAGATTATACAATTATTAAAGCAATTGTTACTGAGTGCCTGAATGAGAAATTTAAAGAATTTGGTGATGGAGCGCTTAAAACTATCACTCTTAAGGGTGGAAAGATTCATCTTGTAGATAATAAGGGGAATATTTTTGAGGCAGACTTAAAGGTTAAAGGAAACATTAATGATAAGAAATAGAAAAGGCCGAGGTTAATTCCTCGACCTTTTTTTGTAACGATAATGAAACTATTTGCAATAAATCTTTCTTGAGAGTAGTGGTCCAATCTTGGTATCAAATACCTCATACTGCTGTGCGGGTTCCTCGTATTCAAAACCGTTTGTCATAGCAAAGGCATTATAACCGATGATAGAGCCGTTAACTACGGCATTGGGGATTGAAACACAGGTGTGGAAATGGCCTAAATAAATCTTATCCTGTTTAAATGTCTTTGCCCATTTCATAGCAAGACGATTCAAAGAAGGATAAATGCCACAAACGGTGCCGCTGCCCGTTGATTTAATTTGGAATCCGTGGATAAAGATAAATCTCTTCTTATCCTGAGTGTCCACAATTGCCATTTCACTATTTGGAATACAAAAATCAATGGGAAGATTGGTGAGTTCGCATTGTTTCTGTATATTTCTATACATTAACCACTCATAACTCATCTTATATCCATTAATGTGCTGAATTTTCTTTGTGGTACGGCTGTGATTACCAACAATGCCAATAAACTTTATATGTTTAAGGGATGTTGCGTGCTCACAAAGGTAGCGTAAGCCGTTATAAATAATGTTCTGTGCAACTTCGGTCGCTTCAAGGGGGCTGAGACCATTGGTCTGTTCCTGTTCGGCTCTAAGATAACCCGTAATAGTATCACCAAGTGACGCAAAAATCAGGTCCTCTACCTTATCTTCGTTTAGACAATTGGTAAGATTGCAGAAGTATTTCTGTATTCTCTCCTTTGCGATGTCAATGTCGTAATGATTGAGACCTAAAACCGCATCGGGTTCTACGGTTTCTTCAATATGTGCATCGGAAAAGAGTGCCACGGCATATCTGTTTCCTTCTTTAAGCTGAGAAAATTTGAAGTTGTCAATTGTGAAGGGTAGCTCCTTTACTTTTTTCTGTTCAAGAAACTCTTCATATTCTTCCTTATCAAACTCAACATCGGGGCTAAGCTGTGAGGCGTCTACAAAGTTCTTCTCTTTGTCATAAATTGTGGTTGAATCAAGGTAATAAGTCTCACCATCGTGCATATAACAGTTATTCTTTTTGAAATGAGCCGAGATTGTTGCCTTGTTTACCTTAAGGGCTTTTGCAAGACTGCGGATACTCTTAAACTCTTTACCTGATTTACTGACGATTTTATTCGCCGCGCTTGGAATTACATTTATTGCCATGTGTTTAAATTTTTGATGGGACAAATATAGTGATTTTTTCTAACTATCCAAGTGATAATCATACAATTTTAACAGATTTTCTACTTTTTCAACTGAATCACCGAAATGAAAGACCATTCTTCCGTATTCAGGATAGGTATCCATACCCTCTATGTTAATCCACGCTAATGCAATGATGCCATTGATTGCATAATCCATTGAGAAACATGAGTTTTCTTCAATAGTCTGTAATGGCATTTGGGTTGAAACATTATGGACTGATGAGCATGTACTTGGCTCGGGTGATAAATCTTCAATTGCTGATGCGGGAGAATTATCATCCCATTCGGGGCCATAAACTAAATCGGGGGTTGTTGAAAAATAGAAATCATATGCATAATTTCCATTTACATCCCTTCCTTTGGGCCTTACATATACTAATTTTTCACAATTCTCCACTTTCATCATCTTTTAGATTTTCTATCATGTTATTTATCACCGCATCATCTTTGTTGGTGCTGATTAACTCACCTAAAATAAGACCATTTGCGGTAAGTTTCTCTCGTACGGAAGACTCGGCCTCTCCGAAGTGAAGAACAAGGGGTGGTGTCGTTCCGCTTTCGTAAAATAGCAGAGGAATTATATCATCAATACAATCTTGCATTGCAAAACAACAATTTTCAATGGCTAAAAGAAATCGTGTTTCAGTGGAAAACTCTGCTTTTGATGTTATAATGCTTTCATCGGGTTTTAGTGATGACACGGCACCTGCGGGAGTATAATTCCAATTTTCACCCCAAACAACATCGGGTGTTTCTGAAAAGCTAAGAGTGTATGTATACTTTCCGTCTGCTGTTTCGGAAGATATTTCTGCAAAGGCTAAAAACTGTTCGCTCATTTTTCGTCCTCCTTTTTAATAACTGTTTCCGATAAGGTTTGTCTACGGAGTTGTGTATTCCACATTCTTTCATATTGTGTGGATTTAAATATCTGATAATAGATATCTACCTCATGCGTTTGACCTATACGGTGTACTCTGTCCTCACATTGTGAGTTGTTGGCATAAATATAGTCAAAATCATTGAAAATTAAAGTATGTGAGGCGGTTAAGGTAAGACCAACACCACAAGCAATGAGGTTTCCTATAAAGACCTTTGTGTCTTCGTCTTTCATGAACTTCTCCTTTGCCGCATCTTTGGCCGTAAGGTTCATTTTTCCGTTATATATAACACATTTGTCCTTATAATAATCCCTGAGGGTGTATAGTTCCTCATCAAAACAGCAAATAATAACAACCTTTTCTCCCTTTGCAATCTTTTCGTCTGCGAGTTTGATTGTATTGGGTATCATCTCCTTTGAAAGATATCTGCGATAGATTGCACCCTCTAAAAGACTTTTATTGAGCTCCTTGGTGGGGTCTTCTGTGAGTTGTTCTGCTTGATATTCATCCCATAGACTATTATATGTCATAATTTGCGACATATTTAGGTCGTAGAATAATTCATGAATATGCTTTGGTGGCATATCAGTAAGGTCTTCCTTTACTCTCCTGAGATATATGTGGGCGGTTCGTTCCTTTAGCTCTTCAATGTTGGTAGGTTCTTTTGGTATAAGCATCATTTTGCAATGAACCTTAATATAATCTTTGAGTTGTTCCTTCTCTAAATCATTAAGGTCAAACCAAGTGTTCTTCTGATGTTCAGTCAAAAACTTTTTGGTCCAAACTTCCCTTTCTTTTTTATCTTTAACCATCTCAACTGCCCCGCAATAGCGTTTCATATAGAAATTCCAATCGCTTGTGAGTGGGTCTGAGAGTAGGGATACAATATTGAAATAACTTTGGGGACTATTTGTGATGGGCGTTCCTGTAGCTAAATATATGCTATGTGGCTTCGCCCTTTTAATAATATCCTTTATAATTTTATAACGTATTGACGTGGTGTTGGACAATTTATGTGCCTCGTCAACAATTATTAATGATTTCTTGTTCTTTAGGTAACGCAAAAGAGGACTATTCTCTTCGGCTTTCTTAATATTTTCGGCGCTACGGCTTTGGGGTATTTGATATATTGTATCGAGAATATCGTAATTGACAATAATGTAGTGATTGTCAACCCATGTGCCTGTTTCTTTAACTTCTGCCAAGAGTTTTGTTTTGGAGAGTCCTGATTTTCCCTCTTTGTAACCCGCAATCTTCTCTAAATCTCCCTTGTTTTTTTCACCAAGGCCTCCTACGATAGTAATATCTCGTTCGGGGACATACCACATTAATTCATCCTTCCATGTTGTCTTCATGGAAGAAGGACAAATTATCACAACGGCGTCAAAGTTGCCCTCTACTGCTGCTACGGAGAGCTCGGTTGTCTTACCCATCCCCTGTCCGTCGGCCAAAACACACTTTTTCCTACCAAGAAGAAACTTTACCCCCTCTTTTTGATGTTCTTTTAGCTTTCTGTTGGGGTCGCGGGACATTGAGAGTCTATCGTAGCGGTCAAAGTCAACATTTATGCTATGATAATCTTCAACTAAGAAGTTAGTGATAACAGCATTTTTAGGGATGAATTCATTTACGGGGTCGGCACTCTGTCTATATCTGACATAACAGTGATAATAATTGTTGGTTTCCCCTAATAAGTTTATTATCTTCAACTTTTCGGGTATAAAATCAAGATTCCAATCGTTTTTCTTCTTTGCACCATACCAATCAGCAATCTTTATGATTTTATTTATCGGCTTGGGTTCAAAATCCTTATTTCTTAAGATATAATCAATAACAAAATCCGTAACGCGGTCAATTTTATGAAAAATAACCACGTCACGTTTGAGGTCATTAAGAAAAGGATTGCTTCCTTGATAATGTTCAAGGATGTCAACCGCCGATGAAATTTTAATTAGACTTGCCATTAGTTTTTAATGTTTCCTCCTTGTCCCACTCTTCTACAAATGTCCGAGCGAAACGTAGAGATTCCTTAACTGCAAGGCGAGGAAGGGCTTCGTCAATAACCCCACCTTTGGCTTCAATCAGTCCTTGTAAAACACTGATTGCAACCTGCAGTTTGATATTTTCCCTTTCAGTCATTCTTGACAATTTGGGGCAAATATACATATATTTTTCTAAAAACCAAAAATTTTTCGTAAACTGAAGACAAAGTTCTTGCTTATGAAAAGAAAAAGAAAAATGTTTCCCCCCATACCCCCTTTATAAAAAGAAAAATAAAAGACCTAAAGGGAAAGTACCTATAATGTACAATTAGGTAATTCTACATATGTAGAGTGAACAAGTGGACCCATCATATGAAGAATTATACATATTATCCTTCCTTTAATGAAGAATACCTTTAATGGGGAAGTATTCCATATAGGTTATACTACAAAGAAAGAAAAATAAAAAAGAAAGAAGTGGCTGTTTTGTTTTTGTTTTTTTGGAGTTTGTCTTTGCATGTCAAACTATTTATAGAAAAAAATACCATAGCGTATGGCAATTGAATTAGGAAATAACGCACCGAGGAGAAAAAACCCCATTAAGCGTAACAGCATGTTCCTTTCTGACGAAGATTTTAATCTTGAGATGGAATTTGCTGAGGAATACTTGGAGCATGATGCTAATCAGTGTATTGTTCTCTACGAGGTTGATATGAGTAAAACTAAGGTGGATGATGTCTATAAGGAGGCGAAGAAGAATGAGATTCGCTTTAAGCCCCCGATTGAGGTCCCTGTTGTGTACACTATTGACCGAGCGGAGCTTAAAACCTATAATACACAGCAGATGACAGGTTATTACGTCAAGACAGGAAAACTTACCTTTGGTGTGTTAGAGAAGACTTTGGAACGTTATGGTTGTGAAATACATCGCGGAGATTATGTTGGTATTCAAGTTAATCCCGAAAAAATGGTCTTTTGGACTGTGACCAACGATGGTAAGGTTGATTCATATGCCAATGCCAATACGCTTTATGGGACACGTCCCGTTATGCGTGAGGTTGTTTGTGCTATTGTGGATTCAAATGAAATGAATGGTTAGTATGCTAAAAAAGAGACAATATAAAAATCATCTTCAATTACGAGAAGGGCCCGACCCGAAGCAAGAATGGTATAATCTTCATTCGGAAATTTTGAAAGATTCTACTCCATTCCCTCTTCCCGTGGAATATGGCGATATTGATAATGCATTTAAGGAGTGGGTCGAAAAAGACCTTGATATTACTTTTGAGGGTGAAAGGTTGGGAACCATTGCATTATTTTCAATGCAGAGGTTTTCTGAATATATGCAGTCTTGGAATTTTGTTGATGATGACCGAAATTTAAAGCTCAACTTTAAGGTTATCACCCGTGAAAATAACCCCAAGGCAGGTACACTACAAGGTAATGACCGAAATGTTGTAAGTTTTCCTTATTACCAAATGAGTAGAAAACTCATGACGGACGATAATGGAAGGAGATACTTCATTGATTATAAAATGAAGCAGCCCTTCTGCGTGGATTTAATCTATACACTGAGCATTGTAACCAACAAATATGAACTCATCAATGAGTTTAATATGCTTCTCAACAAAAAATTTTCAGGCATACAGTGTTACATACGGCCTAATGGTCATTTCATGCCAATGAAGATGGAGAATATCGCTGATGAATCCGAATACAATATAATGGACCGTCGATTCTTCTCTCAATCGTATAACATCAGGGTAATGGCGTATATTATCAATAAAGAAGATTTCTTGGAGGAGGAAGTTCCATATCCCAAGTTCCTTTGTTTTGAAAATACGGACTCCAAAAATTCGGCGGCGGTTGAAATTGAGGACTTTGGCCCTTGCGGAGCAACACCTTATTACAACCAACCCGTAATCCTCAACACAACCTTTGGATATTGTGAAATGAATGTGCGTTTTACAATCGATAGGGACTTTATTACTGAAAACATTGAAACTCAAAATGTTTCAAGTTTTAAAATAAGGGTAAATGACACTGATGTTGATGAAAATTTCACGGCAAAAGAGAATGATGAAATCTATATTTATGCTGTTCGGAAACCCAATATCAATGAAGACGGAAAAATAATCTTCACAGGACACAACCCGTCCGTTATATATGACCATAAAGAAGACAACCCCGAGGTTCCCATTGACGACAAGCAACCAATAATTGAAGTTGATGTGAATTCCTAAAATTTTTGGGCTTTTCCTACTATTTATAACAAAATAAGATTTAAAGATTTATAATAAGATGAGAAATAGTGTAAGAGGAAGTCACAGCTCTCCGGGCGTTTATTCCCGCGAGATTGATTTCAGCGTCTCAGCACAAAGTCTTGGCCTTACAAAGTTAGGACTTGTCGGCGAAACACAGTTCGGTCCTGCTTTTGAACCTATCAAGATTGAGAAATGGAGCGACTTTGAAACTTATTTTGGAGGAACATCTTCTGAACTTTTCAAGACGAAGGATTATCTTCCGAAATATCAGCTACCCTATGTCGCCAAAGAATACCTAAAGGAATCAAGCGACCTGCATGTTTGTAGGGTACTTGGCCTTTCAGGATATGATGCTGATAGCGCATGGACAATTACCGTAACCGTTAATAAGAAGGGTGAAAATAACGAAGACCCTGAAAGTGAAAAAATCGCAGTCGCAGTTCTTCGCGCAAAAGGTAGTTATAATGGGGAATGGAGCAGCGATATATGTACAGCACCATCAGGCGGCACACACACCGTTGCAGATATTAAAGAGGTAGCGATTGGTGCATACAGTGGTAAAATATATGACTCAACATGTAGTGAAGTTTCTCCAACAGGTACAACAGAAACCGGCTCCACACAGGTCACGAGCGATAATTTAGGACGTTTTACTCTTAAAATTACCACAGGAGAAGGGACAGGAGCCACAGTTTTTAGTTATCCCGTTTCCTTTAATAGTGGGGAAAGTGATTATATTTTTAATGTTTTTGGTAACAGTAACGAGAGCGCAGGAGAAGCCCCTGTATTCGTTGAGGCATTTTATGATTACGCTCTTGCAGACTTAGCAAGCAAAATAGTCGCAGAGACAGCAGCCACAGTGGGCGATATTACCTCAATAGAAATTAAATTTGAGAAAATTGACCCAACCACCGCACTTCGCGACTATCAGGATAAGTTTAAAGCCGCCGCAACGCCTTACCTTCTTTCTCAAATGAATGTCTCTGATAATATCGTTAATATGAAGAGACTGTTCCGTGTGATTACAATCTCTGATGGTAAGGCCGCAAATAAGCAGATTAAGATATCAATTCAGAACATTAGGCCCGACGAGGGGACATTCGACCTCCTTGTGAGGTCCTTCTACGATTCAGATGCCGCACCTGTTATCCTTGAAAAGTACAGCAAGTGTTCAATGATTGAAGGTTCTGACAATTATGTTGCATTAAGAATCGGTACTATTAACGGAGAATACGAACTTAAGTCCAAGTACATTGCACTTGAAATGGGTAAGCATCTTACCGGAAATGAAAATCTTGTTCCTTGTGGTTTTGAGGGTTATGACGTCTTTAACTTTGGGACAGGAATTACCAATGCCGATATTGCATATAAAACGACCTACGACCCGAATGTCAAAGCAAAGAAGCAATACTTTGGGCTTGTTAATGTAGATGAGGATATCCTCGCATATAAAGGACGTAATGTTACTCAATCCAACGGGTTCCACTTAGACTCAATCCTTGAAGCAATAGCCGCCGATACGACCATAACAGGCGATACTGAAATATTTATTGATGGTGAAAAAATAGAAGGCGCTAAATTTAGTGTTGTTTCAGCCATGAAGACATCAGCTTCTAAGGGTAGAATTCCGAGAATTCTTACTGAAGCATACATGAAAGAGACTATCTACGAAGATGTAAATCTCAGGAAGTTCACTGTATATCCTTTCGGTGGTTTTGACGGATGGGATATTTACAGAACGGAAAGAACCAATACTAATGACTTTAAGGCAACGAAGTACAACGGCAAGGCATTTGAACTTATAGATAAGACATCAGAACGTACCGATGATAGAACTGCAGATATAGACCTTCCTATAATCCATAATGTATCAGACTACTACGCTTTCTTAGCAGGTTGCAGACTGTTTGCTGATAAGGAGGACATTGACATCAACCTCTTCGCAACACCGGGTCTTGACTTCAATCGCAACGAGCTCCTTGTTGAAGATATCATTGAGATTATTGAGGATGCTGACGACGGAAGAGGCGGAGATGCACTCTACATCATTGACTCTCCATTCCTTGACAATCCTCAGGAAGTTGTTAACGCGCTTGAGAACACCTCTATTGATACTTCATACGCAGCATCATATTGGCCTTGGGTGAAGTGCTTTGACAGTGAAGACAACAAGTACATCAACCTGCCTGTAACCAAGGACGTTGTTAGAAATATGGCTTATACCGATAACATTTCATATCCTTGGTTCTCACCTGCAGGCATGCAAAGAGGTGATGTTGTGTGCGTAAGACCTGCAATTAACACCAAGATTAACGACGAAGACACACTCTACGACGGAAGAATCAACCCCGTGAAGAGATTCGCAGTCGACGGCGTGAAGATTTGGGGTAACAAGACTCTCTACAGCTTAGACACTCCTCTTAACAGAGTTAATGTTCGTAGGCTTATGATTAGGGTTAAGAAGCTTGTTGAAAGTGCAGCACGCAACCTTATCTTTGAACAGTACGACGGTACTCTGAAATCACAGTTCCTTGCATTGGTTACTCCAATCCTCAGCGAGGTTCAGGCCAACAGGGGTATCTATGACTTCAGAATCAGCGTGGACGATTCCGTGGAAGCAAGAGACGCACACACTCTCCCTGCAACCATTGCAATCAAACCTACTCCCGCACTTGAGTACGTAGAACTCACATTCACAATTTATCCCGAATCTGTAGACTTTCAGAGCTAATTAGAATGAGATAATAAACCAAGAAAGGCATCCTTCGGGGTGCCTTTTCTGTTTAATAGGAATACCTCTCACTAAAAAAAAGAAACCGTCACAAGGACGGTTTCAAAGGAGGTATGTCTATGATATTAGTAGCAAAGGATGCAGTAGTCAGGGCGAAGAGTAATGGTTATTGTTGCGATACCATCATCACTCATAGAGAGTTCGCCAAAGTTTGACTGAGTAATCCACGCATTAACAAGAATCCATTTCTGAATAACAGTCTTGTTAGGGTCAAGCATTTCAAGTTCAACATCACGCTTGTAACCTGCGGCATAACCCATACGACCTGAAACAGATTCGGCGCACAGACGGTCCCACTCCATAACGGCCTGAGAAGTTGAAGGGCCAATTACATCCCTAAAACTAACAGTGATTTCTCCCCAAGAGTATGCACCTGCAACATAGGTTTTAGCATCAAGGAAAGGAATCTCAACGCTATTCACAGTGAGGGTAGGCCTCTGAGCGGATTCGAGCGTAAACTCCTGCAGACCCAAGTCAGAAGGGAAACGGAGTATAAAACGATTTTTCTTCAGTGGTTCATAAACCAACGGAATTCTTGATAAAACATCAGACATATCTTTTGTGCGTTTGTTTACTTATTTTGAAATAAATAGTTTAAAAATCTTTTTCTATTTGAGCACCCTTTTTAACCTCATTAGATTTTTCACATAATTGGAAAACCCTCTTAAGAAGTTCATAATTTGGGTCCTCAGGGGTATCAGCCAAGTCAGCCATGGCGCGAAGAGCACGCTTTCTTATATCAACAACCAGAGCGGCTGCAGCAGCAGAATAATCAGACTGAGGTGTTTCCTGTGCGGGCTGTTGAGGTTCCTCAGGGGCAACGGGTATTTCTTCTTCCGAAGCAGCATCAAAAGATGCGGTATCAATAGGCTCATCCTGTGGCACATCATAGTCCATAGATTCTTTTATAGTTTTAGGCATAGAACTTACTATATTACTAATCTGCCTAAGTTCTTCATTTAATTGCTTTTTCATAATAAATCTTTTCAGTTTCCGATAAATAGTTCTTAAATCAAAATTGTTTGATTTTCTTATTTGAAATGCTTATTTTATGCAAAAAGAGTATATTAATTGACACAACCGACAAAACATAATGTTAAAAAAGTAGTCACCATCAAGGCAAAGGGCAAAAAAGTGGTAGACAAAAGGCTACCTCCAAAACAGAAAAAGGAACGTGTGTTCAGAAAGAAGCCAATTAACAAAGAATACGGTACTTCCAAACTTGAATTACGTTTCGCGAAAGAGTTTCTTGATAAATTGGGGATAGAATATATTTACCAATATAAAGCGGAAGAGATTGGACGCTATTTTGATTTTTTTTGCCCACAAGAGCACGTAATCATTGAGATTGATGGTGACTATTGGTAATTTGGCACGGATATGGCGTCCTGCATGAAGAAAAAAATAGCATGCAAAAACACTCAGAATGGGTGGACAAAGTAAAAGACACTTGGGCATTAGAACACGGCATTCCCGTAATACGAATTTGGGAGCACGATATAAACGACAACCCCTCCAAGGTAGTACAAATCCTAAGAGAAAACCTAAAGGCTTATAGAGAAAAGTACGAGAAAGAGCAAAAAAGAAAACAAAGAGGAAAAATAAAACAATAATAATATGGAAGAAACAAAAAATCCGCAGGAGGCACAAATTACTGCAAGGCTAAAAACCTTGGAATCAACCTATAAGATGTTAACCAAGACCCTTGGCGAAACGGTGGATAATATGAAGAGTAAAACCAACGAAAATGGAGAACCTCTTTATAGTGAAGAGAAAATTGAGCAAACCACGGCCTTAATCAAACAGTCCATTGAGTCCACCAAGGCAGAATACCATATGTTGGGTGGTAATGTTGATAACCTTCTTGCGTTAGAAGTGGAACAACCCAAGAAGAAAACAACAAAGAAGACAGCAAGCGCCCCAAAAGAAGCAAAAACAACCCCTAAGGCAGAAAATAAGACAGAAAAACTCCCCGTAAAAACTACTCCAACACAGAGAGATATTGATTACCTTGCTAGTAAGGAGAATTTTGACGAGGAAGGATATGACCTTATTCCTCTACCATCCAAGGGAGAAGGCTATCGTTCGAAGAAAGCAAAACTTCCCGTTGCGAGCCTTACCGCATATGATGAAAATATTTTGGTAGCCCCCAATCTTTACAGGGATAATTTGGTATTAGACGCAATTCTTAAACAGAAGATTTTAGACGATACCGTTGACCCCGCCGACCTTCTTGAAGGTGATAGAGAAACAATAATTCTTTATCTCAGGAAGGATGGATATGGTGTTGAATATCCTATCACAGCAACAGATGATGTTACAGGAAAACAATTTGATACAGTAGTTGACCTTTCTCAGATAAAATTTAGAGACTTCAAGCTCAAGGGAGATGAAAATGGGTGGTTTGACTTTACGCTCCCCGTATGCAAAAAGGAAGTTAAGTTCAGATTCCTTTCCCATAGGGATAATCTTGACCTGCAGGCTATGGAAGAAGCAGAAGATAATGGCTTGAAGAAAGAAAGAATACTTGATTGTGTTGACCGTCTTAATAATTTCCTTGATAGCGAGAAGGATTTGGATAGTGATGAAGAAGAAAAAGTCCGTACAGCAATAAAAAGTCTTGAAGATTGGAGTGACAATATAGACACCGATACCGCACAGTACACCCACGCAGTTACCAATAGGCTTGAACGTGAAATTATGTCAGTTGACGGCATTACCGATAGGAATTATATTCACAATTTTGTTAACAGTATGAAGGTAAAGGATTCCAAGGCTCTGAGAACATATATCAGTAACAACGAACCCGGTCTTGATTACAATCTGACAATAGAAAAGCCCGCGAGTCTCGGAGGTGGCTCGATGAACGTGTTTCTTCAACTTGACACCTTTATTTTTCTCAATACTACCGAGTGAGTATGAAGAAAAACTTAATGCAGAAATATATGGCTGTGTAAAATACATCGGCCTACCCCGCGAAACCGTTATGAAAATGCCAATCAGGGTGAGAAAAGATTGGATACGAAGACACAACGAGGAGCAGGAGAAACAAAATGAAAGTAAGACCGAAGAAAGAGGAGAACACAGCACAACATATACCGATGCAGATGTTTTGAATAGATATGCAGAAATGTCGCAAAGAAAAACCTAAGATTGGTGGCCTTTGGGCCACCTTCTTTTTTGAAAAAAAAGACTAAACTATTTATCGGAAAATAAAAACTGTATATGCCATCACAATATATTGATGCAATAGAAAGAAATTTCAGAGACATCGTACGCCAATTGGAGGCCATGGAAAAAAACACGGCAACAAACTCCAATAATGGCGCCAATGGTGGTAACAGCGGAAATAATACTACAAAGAAAACAAGCAGCTCTTCCTCATCATATTCAAGTTATGGGTATTTCGGAAGTAGTCAACACTTCCAAACCATGCACCACATTGAAGAAGTAATGGGTGATATTGTCCGAAAGGGTAATCAATTCTTAGAGCCGTGGATAAAAGTAGATAATGCCGCCTCTCGTTTTGCAAAGAACATTGGCTTGTCAGCACGGGGCATGGAAAACCTCAGAAAGGCAGCCATAGACTTAGCAAGAAATGAGAAACTCGGTATTAAGTTCAATGTCCGCCCCGAAGACCTTATTGCTTTACGAGAAAACTACAGTAAAGCCGTAGGAAGAATCGTAAGTCAAACAAACCAAGACCTTGTACACGGTGCAGCAATGACCGCCCTCATGGGTAGTGTTGAAGCAGCATCAGACTTCGCCAACAAACTTGAAAACTTCGGTATATCAATGACCGAGGCGGGAAACATGGCGGGTAAAATGTTTGCCGAAGCAGGAAGAAGAGGCATCGTCTTTGAAAAATATTCCGAAACATTTAAGGAAAATGTAAAGAAAGCACAGGAATATACCTTCCAAAAGGGTGTTCGTGGTGTTGCTGAAATGGCAAAACGCGCCACAGAACTAAAACTTAGTATGAGTGAAGCCTTCTCGTTTGCAGAAAAGGTCAACACCGTCGAAGGTGCAATCACAACGGGAGCAAACCTTCAGGTTTTAGGTGGACCATTCACTCAATTCTCCAACCCTCTTCAAATGTTAAATGAAAGCCTGAATGACGTTGAATCATTACAGGACAGGATGGTCAAGATGTTCGGAAATCTTGCTCAATTTAACAGAGAAACAGGACAAGTTGAAATTTCAGCATTTAATAAAATGCGTATTCGTGCAGCCGCTCAGTCAATGGGTATTAACCCGTCTGAAGTTTTTGAGTCGGTGACCAATATGGGGCGGCGAAACGAAATCGAAAGACAAGCACAAGGAAATATTGCCCTTACATCCAATAAAGATTTCATGGATTTGGTTAAAAACATCGCAACCATACAAAATGGCGAGGCGGGTGTAATGGTTAACGGCAAATTCAAGAAAGTAAGCGAACTTCAAGGCTCAGACCAAAGAGCCCTTGAAATAATGCAGAAGTCCGAAAGTGAGGACATCAAAGACATCGCCCAAATGATGCGTTCTTGGGACGACGTAATAAGTGGCCGTAAAGCCCAATATGACGCAATAAAAGCAACAACAGTCGAAACAGTTGGAATCGGTCAGGGGCTTAAAAATTTAAATAAAACCGTCGGTAGCATAAACACGTTCCTTTGGACGAATTTGATTGCAAGGGGCGTTCAGCAGGGAGCGGGTTCAATTTTTAGAGCACTTGATTTATTTGGCGGGCAAAATCTTGAAAAACTCAAAGCAGGCGAGCGCGTAAGCAAGAAAATTGGTGGGCACACATGGGGATTAAGACAAACAAAGGGGCATGGATTGCGACTATATAAGGGCGCTTCATTAGCAAGAGTACAACCCGGAGCCATAGGAGCGGGAGCAGCAGGAATTGGTATTGGATTGGCAGCAATGGGTGCGGGTATCCGCGCAAGCAGCCAATTAAACAAGAAGAGACAATCGGGTGAAGTCGAAAGAGGAAGCGCAGAAGATAGATGGAGAAACCGTGGTAACCAAATGCTAACGTGGGGTGGCGCGGGAGCCGCAGCAGGTGCCGCAACGGGGATTGGTCTTGGAGCAGCAGGAGCAGCCGCAGCAGGAGCAACAATAGGTTCGGCTGTCCCAATATTAGGGACTGCCATTGGAGCTCTTTTAGGTGCAGCCACCGGCTATGCTATCTCCGTATTCAAAAATCAGAACAACAAGAGAGCCGCACAAATAAAAAAAGAACTTGAGAGAGGTAAGGATGGTATTGAGTTGGTTGGCGACTACAGAAAGAAAGACCTACAAGCAATCAAGAAAGCATTAGCCGACGACAATAGGATAACAATGAAGGAATATCAATCGTTCAACAAGAGAACGAGAGATATGCTTGTTAAATCAGGCGACGCTAACCTTTTCCCTGAACTTAGAGAACTCACCACCAACACAGAAAACGTTACAGTTAGGGGCAACAACATTACAATAGAAGGAAAGGTAAGCAGAAGAAAGGGCGAAGATGGTGGAATGCTTATTGGCCCTTCACACAGAAATGGTGGAATGCCCATTTTGGGTTCAAACATAGAAGTCGAAGGCGGTGAATTCGTCATGAACAGACATTCAACACAAAAATTCCTCCCCATCTTGAATCAAATGAATCAAATGGGTAAGGGAGGAATAATTAAGCCAAGAATGTTGGCTGATGGTGGAATGTTAGATGTTGTTCCATCCATACCAACACCAAGGGGAGGTACCACAGAAAGTATCAGTGTCAATCCGATAAAAGTTGAGTTAACAGGAACAATTAAATTAGATGGAGGTAACGGTAAAACCGTTGATTTGGATGCATTGTTGAATGATAACACATTCAAACAGAAGTTAGCAAAGATACTTGAAGTCGAAATCAGTAAGAAAGCCAATGGTGGTATTAGAGAGGCGACACGAAGCCTTAGCAATTTAAGTTAGAAAATAAATTATGAGAATTAGTGCAATAAAATTCAATGAGATACAAGACCGACAGATTGGAAGTATCGTAAACAAGAACTCCGCGTTCAGGGAAGAGATGCTTACAAGAAACATCGGTCGCTATGGCCTTTATAGTGTTACGTTTACCCCTGCAATTGGAAGCATTTATGAAACATGGATGTCCGAAAATGAACCCCCTATGGGAATTGCAGCCGTCAATGGCCTCATTGGTTACAACAGCGGCATTGTTGACGATACAGAGATTGCCTCTCGCGAAAGATACCATCAGGGCGTTAAAACCGTAGACGGTAGCGTGGTTGATAAAGTTCAATCAGCATCAATAGCACTAAGCCCCTCCGCATTCAACACATACAAACAACAAGAAGCAAGTAACGGAAAACAAACGAGAGAGGTTTTTACGACAAATACGGGTGGATATTTAATCGGAGGCGGGCCCATTGCTTTAGATATGGCAAGAAGGGAAGTTAACGAGTATCTTAGCAGTGCAAATAAGAGAACTTATTGGTCCCAAGTTCAAGACAATAGAAACAATGCTCTAAAATTAATCATTGAAGGCATCAGCAAGAACAATGGTTTAAGTATTTCACATATTGGTGGTAGTGGATGGGGAGAAACTTTCCAATCCGCAAAAACCGAAGGCGGAAACCGTATTGGTAATGTATATACAACTTACAATGAACCCGACGCAACAGGAAATCAGCCCGTTAATAGGGGAAATATTATAAACGACACGCTGCAAAACAACGATATTCTAACCTTCATGGAAGGTAGTACATCAACACCCGACGCGCAGAAGAACCTTTTAGAAAAAACAAATAAACTCTTTGAACAAAGAAAGATTAAGAGTATTATCAACCGTTTCCATACGGACACCGAAGATTCAAAGACCGTATCGCTTATCCAAAGTGCAGTAAACTCCAAGTATGGTCTATCAAGGGGCAGAAACTTATTGAAGGAGAACCCCACAACAGAGCACGGATATGATAATCCATATTGCCGTGTTTGGACCGCACATCATCAATATAATAATATGTTAAGACGCATCCGCCCCTTCGCGGATGGTGAAAGTTTTAAGAGCATTGCTGCGACACAAGAAAACTATGGTGAAGGGTATCGTCCTAATAAGGGGAATGCTCGCCTAAGCGACCTCAGCGTACTTAAAAAGAATGGGCTCGTTAATATAGCACCCCATATGCAAGAAAATCAAAATGTTTTAGATAAGGAGAGCATCAAAAAATGTATGTTCTCCATTGAAAACCTTGCATGGAAAGATATGATTGGGGACAACAAGGTAATACGAAAGATAATAGGGAGTACAGGAACAACAGAAGCAGGAACAGTTTTATCCGAAGAACAAAGAGGCCCCAATGGTGGAAGAATAATGTGGTTCCCTCCGTACAATTTAAGTTTCTCAGAGCAAATAGCTACCAATTGGAACGACAATTCCTTTATTGGTAGGGGAGAAAAAATATATACATATACAAACACCGACAGAACAGGGACATTACACTTCACATTACTTGTAGACCACCCCTCTGTTGTAAATCAGTGGAAGAACAATAAAAACTTTGCAATTAACGAGAGTAATGAGCAAAAGATTCTTCGTTATTTTGCAGGGTGCGATGACCTCAATGACGCAATTCGCGGCACAGAACGCGATGTCTTCGAAAATGAGGTTGTTAAAAGCACGTCACTTAAGCCGGGAGAAAAACTACAAGAAGTAAAGGTTGCCGTTTTCTTTCCTAACAACTATACAGGTATAGAGAGTGAATCAACAAAAGGCTTCATCGATTACCTTCTTGAGGGAAAAAGTGACGATGGAAAGGGTACACAGATTGCAAATAAGGGTTATGAAGTTGGCAACAAAGATGGCCAAGTAGTAGAAGAAGGATATCGCCAACAGGGGGAATATGGTACGTGGTACTATCGTATTGACGAAAAATATATTGACCAAAAATTAGCAAGTGACAACTACTCTGATAAAAAGTCATTTAACCTAAACGATTATAGCGCTGACGATAACGTAACAAAGAAAGAGATTATAGACAGATTGGCACTAAAAGACTTCGCCGCGTCTGATTTATTCTCTCTTAAAGATTTTAATGATGCCCTGAATCACAAAAGCGGAGCAAATGCAGTCTTGTCTAACATTTTAAGAGAAATGAAGAATCTTCGCTATATCAAAATTAAGGGCATGGCATCTTCCCACAATGTGACAAACCCTGAGCTCAACGACGAGTTGGCCACTAATAGGGCTGAGCAAATTAAAAATTGGCTAAGAACAACAAGCCTTAGCGGTACAAGTATTGCGGTTGAAGAAACAGGTGTATACAATGTCGGAACCACAGAATCCGTGAGCGATATTAAAGCCAAGGTTGGGCGTTGCGCGATTGTTACAATTGCTTTCGGGCAGGAAATGGAAAAGAGTGCATCAGAACAAATTGAAAACGAATCGGCAACACAGGTAAAGACCAAGAATGAAGCCATAAACGAATCAGTACGCACTCTCCTATCCGATAAGATGATAGAACTCACAACGGCAAATAGGTCGCAATTAGCTTACGATGATGAATATACTTACTTCAAGGAACTACAAGAGAATGATGCGTTATCCTATAAACGAATTATAGAAAAAATACAATATTTCAGCCCCGCCTATCATAGCATTACACCCGAAGGATTTAATGCAAGGCTTACATTCCTTAATCAGTGTTCAAGACAGGGACCAACATTCTCTGCCGCGGACGATACGGACAACAACCTCAGAGCAGGCAACTTGGCATTTGGCCGCGCCCCTATTTGTGTATTAAGGATTGGCGACTTCTACAACACAAAGATTGTCATACAAAGTATTACAATAAACTACCAAAAGGCGGATGCAATTACTTGGGATTTAAACCCTGAAGGCGTGGGCGTACAACCAATGATGGCAGATATTGACATTTCATTCACCTTTATCGGTGGTAGTGACCTCAGCGGCCCGATTGAAAGACTACAAAATGCAATATCATTCAATTATTATAGTAATACAAGCATATATGATAGGCGTGCTGACTACCGCGAAAAGCCAATTGGAGGAACACAGGCAAATAATCCACTCAATTATTGGGACGGCAAGCCACCTAAGAAAGAGGAAGAAAATAAAACAACAGGAGCAAAGAAATAATTTAGCAGAAGATGGGAACATACGATAGATATTCACAGTTTAGGATTAACGGAGAAACAGAGATAGTCCCTTTCGTGAAGATAAGGGAGAAGTCTACTGATTTCTTTGAAACCTACAAAAAGAACGAATCACGCTTGGACTTGTTGTCATATGCTTACTATAAGGATGCAAATTATGGATGGCTTATTCTAATGGCAAACCCCGAAGCGGGTTCAATGGAGTACGAAATCCCCGACGGAACAGAACTCAGAATACCATATCCTCTCGGGGAAACAATACAAGACTACCGAGACGCAGTAGAACAATACAAAAAGTTGACAGGTAAATAATGGCCGAACAAACAAATGTAGAAAAGTTTGGACGCATTGTATATGTAGAACCCAATAACTTTTCAAATGGCATCCCCAATGGGATACCCCAACCATACGAAGACATGTGTATATCCGTGGACCTCTTGGTGATGGTTCCACGCAGGGATAGTTGTGGACAGAAGGATTATAGAACATACAACTTCTCAACAGATAGCGGCACAATCTCCTTTATGAATGGAACAAACGGGATGTTAACCACTAATTACACCGACATCAACCTAAACAATCCCGAAAATAACACCCAAGAGTGCCTTGGTATTGAAAGTATCACCGTTCAGTATGAAAGTTGGTTCTACCCAAGGGTAAATATTAAATTTGTTGACGTAAGAGGCGCATCCCTTATGCTACAAGGAGAGTATCTCTATGAAAATAAAGACAAAGCAACAGGAAATAACCCAAGAAGTTTCTTTAATGCACTTTTTTCATTCCCCTACCCCTTATTTAAACTTAAAGTAAAGGGCTTCTACGGCAAAGAAGTTACATATAACCTTGCAGTAAGCGACGTTAAAGCAAATTTCAACGCCGATAACGGAAATTTTGAGGTCAACACGACCTTTATTGGTTATATGTATGGCGTTTATACCGACGTACCTATGCCGTTTATAGCCGCTGCACCATATATTCGGTTCAACAATGACGGAAATAATTATTGGGAAAAGCAAACCCACCTATCGCCGATGGACGACAGGGCCTTTGTGTATAATGGTTCAAAAGCACCAATACTAACATTCCCCGAATTATTCAAGAAACTTGCAGACTTCTCTCAAAATACGGAGAAGTTTACTGCATCACAAGAAGGTTATTCTGAAACAGTAAAGTCTAAGAATGAATTAGAGGCACTACGTTTTATTGAAACAAAATATAACGCCATAAAAGCTAAATTTACAGATTACGAAGCATCTGATGATACTCATTCAATAGGTACCATTTTTTACCCCAAAACGCAAAAAGACGATAATAAGATAATCATCAACCAAGATACAACCAATAAGACAAAGAAGCAAAACGGTATAGATATATATGACCTTGGAGTAGACTTAATAGAAACAATAAGGGCATACAATGATTCAGATTACGACAAAGACCTCCCCGAGCCAAAATGGTTAACAACGAAGGGTACCTATGAATTTAAACACATTGCCGAAACCACAAGCACAAGCGCAGAAACAGGTGGACAAGCTTATCTGTGTTTAATAGAAGGGGAGAATAGTGATAGTAGCGCAAAGACAAGTACAATATTTAATACAAATTTCAGCAGCATAGCAAATACAAACGCTGACATACGAAATAAATATATTGACGGGTTCTCTGCGTTAACAAAAAACGACAAAAAATACCTAAACTACGTTCTCCTTTACGATAGTTTTGAAGATGGTGGGTTTGGAACGGCATTAAGCAAGCGAATAGATGAGGTTTCCCAAAAAGTAGATGAGGTAGAGGATGAATTAAAAAAACTACAAAATCTCGCACTGATTAACCTATTGGGCTTTACGCCAACAATTGAGAATGTATACAAGATGGGGTTTGCCCATTTTGATGCTTTTACTGATGCGTATTTTACAACCCTTGATGAAATAAAACGCAAAATTGATAGCGGAGACCGCAACCTTAAAACCCTATTAGGCGAAAGCGTTAATACCGAATTAACAGACCTTCCCACGAAGGCTGAGAACCTTATGCCCTTTACGCTCTTCACCAAAAAGAATGATGGGCAAAACGGAAAGGATACCGCTGCCAACACAGAAGTCTTACCGGGAGATTTCAATGAGAAACTAAACGACATTGACGAGATGAAACTTGTCCGTGCCATTATTGCAGCCGTAGATAGATATGCAGAGGAGGTTGCAAAAACCGAGAATAATATCAATGCAGACAATGTGGATTTCGTACCAATAACATTAAATGATATTCAAAACTTCGGTTCTACATCTAACCCGTATGCGTACTTACAGAAGATTTCTATAAGCGAAGGCGATGCATTTAGAAATGCCGCACTACAAACCTTCGCACAACGATATTTTGATTATAGAACAGGCATTTTTGATGACGGAATAAAGGGCAATGAGGAGAGAAGAGAAAGCAAGGGAGCCGAACTCTTTGGAAAGATAGAGGCCTTTAATCTACTTTCCGTAAATAAAGACAGAAGTCTTGACTTATCATTACTTTCACAAAAAGACGGTAAATACACAGAAAACTATATTAAATCCTACCTAACAAGTAAGGGTGAAGGTAATTTGGGTATGTTTATAAAGAAAGATAAGGAGCATCTTTCCTTCTGTAAATACAAGATAAATGACGGAAAAACTACATTCTTCCCCAACGGGGTTTATTCTGATAAAGAGTTGAGCATTGATTGGTCAGAAAGAACCGTAACAACAGATAGCGCAAAAACCATCAATGAGAGTGCAATCACTTCTGACGGAAAATGGATAGAATTAGAGAAGCAAGGTACCTGTAGCAGTTTGGCAAATCTTGCACCACAAGGCACTATCGAAAAAAGCCTTGACGCAATAAAGAAACAATATACAGAGGAAGACATAAAGTGGATAGCAAAAAAAGATTCAATTTATAGCAAAACAGGCGAAGATATTGAGATAGAAGGAAGATTTAAAAATCAAGAAGCCCTTTCTGAAATTAACAAAATCAATATATTTACGCACCCGTTCTATTATCTACAAAATTCAAAAAACAGAAGCGACGACGAAAAGAACAAAGCAAAGGCATATCTTTTCCTTCTCGGTTTAAGTGAAAATGGTGGTACAAATTCTTGGATGAGAATGTGGAATGGCAATGGAACACATAAAAAACTTCATTTATTAAAGTTCGGTTCATGGCTATGGAGAAATAAAGTAATGGCGATGGGAGCCACAGACCCCATAGTAAATGAGGAAGGAGATTTGAAGTATAATGAAACCACATCCCCCACCAAAGAACAAGTTTACACATCGGCGCCATCATACGAATCAACCATTGCGTGTGATGTGTCAAAAGGGGGAGAAGCTTGGCTTGTTATGCCCGAGTTTTTACTCAAGAAAACCAACAACTTTACTGAAACATTAAAAGACAAGCTAATAGAAAATTTTGAAGAATGGGCAACAACCACATTCCCCAAAGTCTATGTACGAAATTTAGAACTACGAATTGAAGACAATAGTGGCAGTACGAGAGAGATAAAAGGTGATGAATTCTTTAAGGCTATGAAGGATATTCCCAATTTATCACTCAACAAAGTAGAAGGTGCACTCAGTATATACAAAACCGCAAGCGGAAGAAAAATAGCAGATATCTATGATACAAGTGACTTCATTTCAGAAAGAAGTCAGGGCAACCAAACCTACAAATCTCTCAACAAAGATATATTTAAAGAAGGAGGCCTTGATATAAAGATAGATACCAACCACATTAACCCCGAAGTTTCAAAAGAGCAGACAACCCTTTTGAATAATAATCTTGACGTGATTGACAATAACATTGCACGCACAAACTCAATAGAGACAAGCGACCTAATGACCGCATTCAACGCCTTTAAAAAGGAACTTGAAACATTAAACAAGAGCAGAGAAACACAGACGGAACAGGAGCGCAGGGACGAAAAAGAGTCCGAAAAGGTAAGGCAACTCAGTGTTTATGAGACATTAAGACATCTCTACAACAAATGGTTCTGTGCAGGAACAAGAGAAAGATGGATGTTAGGCAAGAAAAAGAGTGAATTCAATCAATTTGTATATTTGGACGCATACCATAATAACATTGGTGACAAATTGTTAGTTTCCCTTGAAGAGGTTAAAAACAGCCTTACATCAAGTGTAGCAAATTCCAATATACAAGGAGCGGGCGGTAATCAAATTGCCGCTACGGACTTTTACAACTTCTTGTCATTGGTTTGTCAGAAGAACGGGCTTACCCTTTTAGCCCTACCACAAGGCAACGCGCTAAAAGACCCCGAAGGTATCAGAGAGATGTTTGATGCTATTCCGTACTCTAAGATGGACGATACGGATACCTCTTCATATGTTTGTATTTATCCGGGTCGTCCGTCACAACATCTTAACACCGATGACGAATTCGCCGACGACGAGATTGACCTATGTGGTGGCAAAAATGACCACTTCACGGGATTAGCATCATCCCCTGAAGTATTATCAGATAGCGGTAAGCCCGGAGAAAACAGCAAAAAGATACCCGCCTTTGGCGTTAGCTTTGCAAAGCAAAATCAAAGTTACTTTAAGGGAGTTTCCGTGGGTATGGATAATCCAAAGGAAACCGAATTCAGCATGAGGGCCACCCTCGACATTGCGACAAAAGCAGCCACAGGGCCGAGGGAGGCACCACTATACGGACAGAATTTATTTGAAGTTTATTCCAATTATAGTTATACTTGTTCTGTAGACATGATGGGTGATGCTCAAATTATGCCAATGATGTATTTCCAATTAAACAACATACCAATGTTTAAGGGAGTATATCAAATCATCAATGTCGAGCACAGCATCGTTCCCGGAGACATGACAACCAAATTCACAGGTGTCCGAATAAGCAAGAATAATCTTCCTTTGGTTGACGATACTGTTATGTTTATTGGATATGATTATCTACGAGATAGTGGACTCAACTACGAACAATATCTTGAAGAACTTGAAAAACGTGGCGCCACAGACTTAGCGGAGGATGGAGAAATAACAATAACTCTTAAAGACTTAACAACATCATCTACCGCACGCGAAAAGAATATTGGCAATTGGCCCGACGAAGGAACCATTGACAATATGAAAGAAATGTGTAACAACCTACTCGTTACGGCATTTAAGGCATGGAATGACCACTGTGATAAGATGGGATGGACGAAGGGTGTTATTATTACGAGTGGATACCGCAGTCCTAAGCTCAATGAACAAATTGGAAGTAAAGGACAAGATGGGCACGAACATAAAGCATCCAAAACAAGTGCTCATAGATGCGGTTTTGCCGTAGACACAAAGCCCGCACAAAGCGACAAAATATACGAGTATCAGAAATTCATGATTCAATATTTCTACGACAACCGAAACAACCTGCCGTTTGACCAAATCATTGAAGAACACAATGATGGCAAGAGTTGGATACATATTGGCTATAAAAATTGTACAGGCCAACAGAGGAAAGAGTTCCTGCTTTATAAAGATGGGCATTATTATGCCCACCCCAACATAAGTAATACTAATTAAATCACTTTTTCTTGCAAATTTAAAATTAATCATTATCTTTGCGAAAAATAACAAACAAAAGCAAAAGTAATGGTTATCACAACTTTGGTATCACAGCTTCTCGTGGCGGTTCCCACTATCATTGTGGGCACAACCACCCTCACTTCCGTCATCAACGGTCTCTTTAAGGTTGACAATCGCAATTGGAGGCACGCAATTTCTTGGGTCATCGCCCTTGTTGTTGCTCTCGGCTTCGTTGCAACAGGAAATCTCACCTTTGGACTTCCTCAGATATGGCAGGAATATGTCGTAGGCGGAGTAGCGGGTATCCTTGCAGGTGGTGCAGCTAACGGTTTCTATGATTGGGATGCAATCAAGAACGTGTTTGACTCCTTGGAGGAAATCATCCGCGGAAAGAAGGAAGAATAAAATCTTCCTTACAGCGGGAGTGGAGAAATGGTAGACTCGACAGTTTTAGGAACTGTTGCGAAGCAATAGTAGCGTGTGGGTTCGAGTCCCACCTCCCGCACAAGAGAACCACTATTTGCATATTGCAGGTGGTGGTTTTTCTTTCGCATTAACTATTTATACATATATGCGAAATTTTCTTCTCACAGAAGCAGACGATAAAGAGCTCATCACTCTAACACCCGAATGGATGGAGAGGCGATTCAATGAAATGAACCGCCTGCTTTTTAATAACATGTTAGGATACTGCAAGTTCAGTATTTTCACTACAGGAAAAGGCAGTTCAGGTAGCGTATTAGGGTGGTTCAAAACGCGAGTGACGAGCAACAATATTATTTGGCGCTACCAAAGAAACGGAAAACAAGCATATATTAGGAATTACAATGACGACGAAGTCTCAATAGACGAGGAAGACTTTTCGTATTATTTTAATCCTGAAATTCAATTGAACGGCAATTACAGGTGGACCGAAAAGGCCGCGCTTTCAACATTAGTACACGAAATGTGTCATTTCCGTCAGCATATGTTTGGTTTTTGGGAAGGCCGCGGAACAAGAGGTTCATTTACCGTAATACATCACGGACCTACCTTTATGCGAGTAGCAGAGGCCGTATCTGCAAAATCTAATGAATTTTTCACGGTGGATAAAATCGCGTCAGCCGAGCAAATAAAGGAGATGGATTTTACTGATGAAATAAAAGAGAAAAATGCGAAATCAGCAAGTAAGGGGATTCATTTCTTTAAATTTGAGCTAACCGAAGAAGAGATAGCACGAGATGGTAAGAGCTATCGTTTTTGCTACGCCATTCCAAGTGCAACGATTTTTGAATCTTATTACAGAACACTACCCACATACGACCAAAGTCGTTATAAGAAAATTCTTCATTGCATAACCACAGACGGCACCATCAAGCAATATCACACAGTTAGTACTGTGGGACGATGGTACTACACTGCTGCAAATAGCATCGAAGATATTTTACCACAAGTTCGAGTTGATTGGCAAGAGGAAATTAATCTCGGCACCCCAACAGACCTTTCAGAGCCGTGGTACCTCTTTAAAATGAAATATAAAAATCCGCAGATAGGTAGTAAAAGTAGAAAATATTATACATATGCCTATCATATCATCAAACCCAAGGAATTTTATCGTTTCCGAAACTTTATAGAAAATTCAAAAGACAAATTTGAATACGCTGCATATTGTGAAGTATATGACCCGAAGATATTAGAAAAAAAATATCTCAAGGATTACGATGTCAATTACTTGACAACAAGCATGGAAAATATTCTTCCAAATATCAAACAAGGGCAAGACGTTGTTTTGTTTGGAGAAACAGAAACCAAACAACCGAAGCCGAACAATTCAGCAAACAGCCAATGGAACAAGGCGCAAGAAGAAAAACGCTATTCCTTTGAAGTGAAAATTCGTTTAAACGACGGTTCTCTAACATCCCTTGTGGTCAACAATGCAACTGAAGATGAAGCAAAAGAACAATTAAGAAGACGATTCCCGAAGTGGTCTGAAGATGTGATTGATGCGAAGTTCAGAAAATATGCATTAGGTCAATAGAAAAATTTGTTTTTCCTAAAAATCTAACTACCTTTGTTGCCAATATGTATTATTTGGCAAACATCCTAACAAAAGAGCCCTATGAGGACGACATGTTTTACAACATTGTAAACACGTCAGAAAAACTCGTTGAGGGCATCCCCACACTCATTATTGGGTGGGAAGAAGCCAAAGAACTATACCCCGAGGCGAACATCTTGGATTGGGAGATTAACGAGAATACCTATTGGACATTCAAAAAACGTGTTCGCAGAGAGAGATACGAAGAAGATAGCAAAAAGTTCAAGGAATTGGTCCTCGATAGAACCCTATCACATGTGAAATATCGGTTTTTTAACATTCTTACTGCAACACAGCCCCAAAAAGAACGCCTTAATAACTTTCTTAAAGATAATCGCCCCAAAAACGCCGTTATTAGCGGAGACATGTTGTATTTATACAATCCCGAAACCGCAACGACCTCAGGAGTATCATTATCCGACATATCATATATCGGTGGAGACAAGAAAAAAGTTTTACGACTCCTTTATTCCAACGAGGCAACTCATTTAGCCAAGGAAAAAGATTATATCTCCTATCAATCAAGAGACTTAATAAAAAACAAGAAATATATCATTCCATTTTTGGATTATTTAGCAAACAACAAAGAAGTTTAACTTAAAAGCAAGGACGTATGCCAAAGAAATCAAGAAGTGGCGACAGTAGATTAAGAATTGTCCATCGTATTATTGAAGAAGAATTCAAAGGAATTCTTCCCCTTGACTCAACAGTCAACAACCCCACCTACTTTGTCAAAGATAACCCGCAAACAACATGGAGGGAGTACCTAACGTATAGACTAAGGCACACTTTCGGCCTGATGACTAATCAGGACGTGAAATATCTGCCCATCGTTGCAAAACTCGCCTTTTCCGACGAAGTTGGTTTTGAAAAACGCAACGATAACGGCACTGAGATTGCATCGCTTTTGAAAATCGTACGCCTACTGAAAGCAGACGTCAGAATTTACTTAGCATTGAAAGAAAGTTTTGATACAATTACTTTTAAAAGCGTTTCCGAAGAATTAAAGCCAATTATAAAATTGCTTGACGACATCGACGCAGAGAGCGCAAACAAAGTAGAGAGGAAATCCGAATACAAAATAGTTGAATTAAAAAACTTTGAAGAGGCATCAAAGTACCTTAAGTTCTGCGCCAAGAAAAGCCCTCTTTGTTTTTTAGAAAACGAGGGTACATGGAAGCAATATACCAACCAAGGAAAGAACAGGGCTTATGTGTGTTTGGTAGATGATTGGGAGAGTATTTCCGAGGAAGCAACCGAGGACAATCCCTATGACACATATGGTACGAGTATGATATTTGTGTTTATTGACCCCGAAGGCAACATCTCGACGTGCAATCTACGATGGAACCACGGGGCAAAGAATGATAACGGCGGGGATGTTGACCACGTATATAGTAAAACAGGACTATCACGGAGAGTGGGTATTCCTTTTGATGAAGCATTCAAACCTCACACAAAGGAAGAACTGCGGGCGATGGGCTACATCTCATTTGATGAAGTTCAGGGGTTGATAGATAGTGGGATGTCCCCCAAGGAGCTGTTTGAAAAGGTAGACGCATTCAATGAAGGCTTTATGCGAGTTAAACTAAACGGCAAATGGAATTTCATCAACAGGGAAGGTAGACTACGTTCAAATCAATGGTTTGATAGTGTGTATGACTCTGAAGGAGATTCTGCAAGGGTTAAACTAAACGGCAAATGGAATTTCATCAACAAGGAATGTAGACTACGTTCAAATCAGTGGTTTAATTATGTGGGTAGCTTTTGCGATGGCTTTTCAGCGATTAATCTAAACAACAAGTGGAATTTCATCGACAAGGAAGGTAAAATACTTTCAAACCAATGGTTTGATGCGGTGGCTTATTTTGTTGATGGCTTCGCGTGGGTTAAGCTAAATAGTAAACTCAATTTTATCAACATAGCGGGTGAGCTTCTTTCACATCAATGGTTTGATTCGGCGGGTAGCTTTAACAATGGTTTTGCGATGGTTAAACTAAACGGAAAGTATAATTTCCTCACCAAGGAGAGTAAACCGCTTTCAACTCAATGGTTTGATAGGGTGGGTGATATTAATGATGGCCTTGCGTGGGTTGAACTAAACAGAAAGTATAATTTCATCAACGCGAAAGGTAAATTACTTTCAAATCAGTGGTTTGACGGGGTGGGCAACTTTTATGATGGTTTTGCGGGAGTTGAGCTAAATGGCAAGTGGAATTTTATCAACAAGGAAGGTAAACTACTTTCAAATCAATGGTTTGATTATGCGGCTGTTTTTGAAGACGGTTTTGCCGAGGTTAAAATAGACGGTAAGGAGGGAAAGATAGATAAGAATGGTAAAATATATATGAATGAATCAAAACAAATAAATAAGAATATGATAAAAGAAGACGATTTTCGGTTTGATAGGGAGTATGACTTTGTTGATGGCTTTGCAGTGGTTGAATTCAACGGCAAGTATAATCTTATCACCAAGGAAGGTAAATTACTTTCAAATCGGTGGTTTGATTGGATAGGTGATTTTAACGATGATTTTGTGGTGGTTAAACTAAATGGTAGATATAATTTTCTTTCCAAGGACGGAGGTCCCCTTTTATGTCAGTGGTTTGATTATGTGGGTAGCTTTTGCGATGGCTTTTCAGCGTTTAAACTAAACGGCAGATGGAATTTCATCAACAAGAAAGGTAAACTTCTTTCAAACCAATGGTTTGACAAAGTGGACCACTTTAAGGATGGCCTTGCAGTGGTTGAACTAAACAACAAGTTTAATTTCATCACCAAGGAGGGCAACATTCTCTCAAATCAGTGGTTTGATTATGCGGGCTACTTTTATGATGGTTTTGCGGGGGTTGAATTGAACGGAGAGTGGGGAACAATAGACAGGAATGGTAATTTTTCTAAAAATTAGCAAATAGTTCCCAATAAATAAGCCGCAGGATTTCTCCTACGGCTTCTTTTTATCTATATAATTCATAGCAAACGCTATTAGCGGACAGAATATATTGAAACTGCCCAAAAATCAGCCATTTTCTTGATTTTTTGGGCAAAATGGCTAAATTTTTCAATAGACAAGATTTACACTTTCTCCTATTTATTAAGAAAGATTCGCCTATGGCTGTAAAACAAAAATACGGAATTAAATATCCTTTTACTTTGGATAATGACGAAGAGGTATATATTGACACAAATGCAACATACGAAGAGATGCTGCGTTCTGCCATGTTTCATGTTATTTTTACACCAAAAGGGCAAAGGTTAAGAAACCCCAATTTTGGAACGGATTTGGTTCGTTTTATCTTTGAACCGTCAGACACTGATACCTTTGAAAAAATTAAAACAGAAATTAGAACACAGGTCAGTACCTTTGTTCCGAATATCAGGTTTAATGATATGCAGGTTTATGAGGACGAAAACGATTCCCATTCAAGGATTGTCAGCATCAATTATACAATAACCAAGGGCGGAACCGAAATAACAAACGACGTTGCAATTAAGATTTAACACATATGGAGAAGAAAATATCATATATTAACAGAAACTTTGATGATTACCGTAGCGCACTTATCGAGTTATCACAAAAATATTACCCCCAATTAGCAACAAGCTTTGACGACGCTTCGGTTGGCTCATGGATGATTGACCTCAATGCGGCCATTGCGGATGAATTGAGTTATCATATTGACAAGGCGTTTCAAGAAACAAACATTAACTCTGCAAATATGCGGAGCTCTGTGTTTGATTTAGCCCGCAGCAACGGTCTTAAAATACCGGGTCCCAAGGGTTCAATGGCAGAAGTAATGTTTACCTGTCAGCTTCCCCTATCGCCAAGACGCAACGGAAGCAGCCTACAAGACCCCGATTGGTCTTACGCTCCCGTTATAAAACGAGGCACACGCTTAGCCGCAGGCGCACAAATGTTTGAAGTAGTGGAAGACATTGATTTCGGAGAACAATTCAGCTCCGATGGAGTCTCCAATCGCCTTATTGTGCCATTAAAGAATAGCAATAACCTCATATATGCTTACAGGGTGGTAAAAACCGCCGTTGTTGTTGCGGGAGAAAGTAGAATTTACCGCGTCGCAGTTAAAAGTGCGGATATCAAGCCCTTTATGGAAATCATCATTCCCGCAGAGGGCGTAATGAATGTTGAATCCATTGTTGTAAAGGACGGCACATCGTATCAGAGTAACCCAACAATGGGTGAATTCTATCAACTTGAAGAAGAAATGGGCCAAGGCAAACCCATTCGCTTTTTTGAAGTGGATTCTTTAGCTCAACAACAAAGATGGGGCGAGGTTGTGACCGACGGAGAAGCAGAAACACACATTTATGGCTATGAGGTAAGTGGTAATACAATTCCCACGTATTCAGTTACCAAGGGAGAATGGAAAAGCCTGAAGCATAAATTCATTACCGAATTTACCGATAACGGTTACCTTAAAGTCATCTTCGGTGCAGGGTATAATGCAAATACCGACACAAAAACAATATCAGATGCGTCATCCTTTGCAAAGTACCAAATCTCCCGCATGATAAACAACGATAGTCTTGGTGTCCTACCCAATCCCAACAGCACCATCTTCATTCTTTATAGAGTCGGAGGCGGCGCAGCATCTAATGTTGCAAAGGGCGCAATCAACACAATTACATACTTGGATACCGAAATTGGAGATGGTAGCACCAACCCCGTCGTAGCGGCGAGTGTAAGGTCTTCCATAACCGTACAGAGTACAAGCCCCTCGGTCTCAGGTAAAGATGCACCCACCGTGGACGAGGTCAAGAACCTTATAAAGTATAATTCAGGAGCACAGGAACGTTGCGTTACCGTTAAGGACTACATCAGCCGCGTTCTTCTAATGCCCCCCAAGTATGGTGTACCATTCAGAGTTGGCGCTGCTGAAGCAAACAACAAGATAATGCTTTATCTTATGGGTATTAATGCGGAAGGCAAATTAGATGACATCCTTCCCGTTGCACTTATAGAAAATATAGAGAATTATCTCGCAGACTATCGTTCTATCAATGATTTTGTTGAGATTAAATCAGGAAAGATTATCAACCTACAGTTCGAGGCCGATGTTTTTATTGACAAGAACTACAACAAGTCTGACGTTACCACTCGCATAAGCAACGCAATCCGCGATTATATGAACGTAAACGACCATCAGATGGGTGACGATATTTTTGTGGGCGACTTAGAGAGAGTAATAAATCAAATTGATGGCGTGATTAGTCTCATTGAATTAAGAGTATATAACGTTTTCGGAGAAGGATACTCCCCCACACAGACATCACAGGAGATAATGGTTAACGACCCCTGCTGCGACAACGGAGAGCCCGCACAAGCAAATAGGCTACGTATTGACCTTGAAGCAAGCGACAAGATTATCTACAGTGAAGGTGACACCATGCTTGAGGTTAAATACCCCGAAAAAGATATAAAGATTAGAATCAAGGAGCATTAATAATGGCCTGCGCCTGTAAGACAAATCAACAGATATTGTATTTACAACAGCAATACGGTGTACATAAAAATGCGATAAAAACGTCTACCCATAGAGGATTTAACCTCGCAGGGAAGCTAAAAGATGCAATCGTGTATACCGTAGCGGCATGCGCATCACCTTTTATATTTTTATATGTTTTTTCAACAGGATTATTTGGCAAGAAGAGAATAAAACTCAACACATCAAAGAATGGCATCAAATTCAAGCTATAGAATAAAGGCAAACGTCGGCGAAGAAAAGAGCATCAATGTTCAACTAACGCAGGATTACGATACTTTTGAAATCCTGTCAATGAAACTTGATGCCGATGAGACATATAGAATTCACGACTCAAACTATGGTATAATTGTTGGCCGAGTCTTGGCCAACAACGGATTTGGTGTGCCAAATGCGAAAATATCCGTTTTCATTGAAGCCGACAGAGAAACATTAAATGGCATCATATCATCAAAACTTTATCCATATAGGACAACATCCAACACAAATACAGAGGGGATAAGATATAACCTTCTGCCCGATAAAAAGGTTGAAACCTGCCATCAGGTAGTCGGAAGCTTCCCTTCAAAACAGTTTGTTCTTGACAACGACGACATCCTTGAAATTTTTGAAACCTATTACAAATACACAACGAGAACGAATAATGCGGGAGACTACATGATTAGCAACGTCCCCGTAGGACAGCAAACACTACATATGGATTTAGACATTTCCGATTGCGGAATTCTCTCACAAAGACCCCGAGATATGTATTATCAGGGTTACAACGAGGAAATGTTTGAAAACCCCAACATGTTCAAAAAAAGTACCAAACTCAATAGTCTTCCGCAAATATTCTCGCAAGATGAAGTTGTCAACGTTATACCATTTTGGGGCGACTTCACAAGCGATGCACGAAATATTGGTATTACTCGTGCCGACATCAACATTGACTATACCTTTACTCCCACATGCGTGTTTATGGGCAGCGTGGTGAGTGACAATAAATCGAATGGCGTCAGTGAAAGATGTATCCCCACTGAAAACATGGGCGCGATGGACGAGCTCGTAGCAGGAGAGGGTACCATTGAAATGATTCGAAAAACACCCACAGGAGATGTTGAGGAATTCCAAATCAAGGGTAACGAACTCATTAACGCAGACGGCGTATGGTGTTATCAAATCCCGATGAACCTTGACTATGTTATGACCGACGAGTATGGGAATATGGTACCAACCAACGACCCATCAAAAGGTATCCCTACAAGGGCAAGGGTGAGATTTAGGATATCGCTCCAAGACTTTGATGGTGCCGTTAGTAACTTTTATCTTCCCAAAGTTCTTGTTCCGCACAACCCTGAGATTATTACGGTCACACCAAGCAGCGGCAAAACAGAATACAAACTTGACGAGGATTATAACTTTGGTACTTATACTAAAGACAACTCCTATAGAGACCTGTTTTGGAACAATGTCTATACCGTAAAATCATACATCCCGAGATTCCAAAAGAGTCAATACCTAAACAATACTCGTTTTTCAGGCATTAAGCACTGTAACATATACGGTGCAAATAACCCTATACCTTATAATAATATAAGGATTAAGTTGCCGCTAATGTTTACCATTATGTGTGCAATCATAAAGATGTTCATACGAGTGGTTACCGTTTATAACAGGTATGGAGTAAGTACATGGTTTGGAAAAGAGTACATGACATTATCAGATAATCTATGCCCCGATTTGGAAAATTGGTATTTTGCACCCGGAGGTAAAGACGAAACCGTGCTTAAAAGAACACTAGATAGAATCATAAAAGCGGGAGATAGCGGAGCCACAGAAACCGACTCCGAATCAATTGACTCACAAAACCAAGGGGACCAATCCTACTGCCTAACAACAAACATTGATTATCTCGTTGCTTGTATAGAGATGAACCTTGCACAAGAATATAAGGTGATAAATTTTGATTTCTACAACGATTGGATAAATGGTATGATATACATACCAAGGTGGAAAAGCACCACCACCAAACGCAAGAAAAAAAGACGGAGACTATTTGGCAAGAAAAAGACAGTCACATACAAAGTATGGGGCTGCATGGGTAACTATAATGATAATATCGGCATTTTTAACCGATACTCGCGAATAGTACAACAATGCTCCTTATCATACGAACTCCGAGGCGACAACACACCAACCAACAGCAACTCTGCGGGATGCGATAGCAAAGGAAAGCAAAAGTGCCACACTAAAAAGGGGTGGAAAGAATGGGTGATTTTTGGAGCAAAAGGCGGCCTTGTCCAAGAAATTGAAAACCTAAAAGGGCAATATGTATATTATCTTAAGCCAAGCGAAGCCACAGGGTCGGACAATAACAAGAAGGCCAACTTATTTGCAACCGATATTGTACTATTAGGTAGTCTTAATAGTGACGATAAAAATGGAATACCACAGGCATTTACCCATCTTGATTCATCATCATATAAAATGCCGACCAACTTAGCCCTAACGAATATGGATAGCAGTGGTTACCTTTATTCTAACGCAGGTACCATTTGCGCGACATCCAGCGGAGGCACAATAGTCAATAAAATAACAAGAACAGGGAACTCCTTTAGTGCCGAAAAGGCATTCAACAGCAATAAAGACAGCGACAACGGTGTGGCTTTTGAAGAGATGGATGAGTTTATGCCACTAACCGAAGCCGCAGGGATTGCATGGAATTATTCGGGCCCCGGTCAGGGCGAAGCGCTATATGATGGCGCATCCCGAATGATATATCAGCCGGGCGGCCACTTCTTGGGTATTTCCTGTACTAATTCCGCAACGAATATAAAGAGCTGCATAAACCTTGAAAGAATCTGCGAGGCAGGCGTGAACATGTCTCAAAGAAAAGAAGTTGTCACATCGGTTGATAGTGCAACAACAAAGGATAAAACATATAGATTTTTTGTTCCAACGGGGTTCATTGGCAAGGACGAAATTGCAGATGACGACTTCAGAACCATGTTCGCCACAATGAACATGAAAAAGCTTATTGCTAATGCTGATACCGCAGACCCGCAAACAGGTTATCCAATGTATGACTTTATGTATGTTAGACCAAGTAATTTCAATGGTGATTTCAGTAATGTAGTAACAGCAACCACGAGTAGTGATATTACATTATATAATAAAAGCATGAGCGCAGAAACAGTCTACGAACCAAGCATCGTCAGCGGCTCTACTATTGATGACAGCGTCCTAAAAGACGCCAAAAAGAATACATATACACGCACAATTGAAACACCGAGTACCGAGTACTATAAATTTAGAATGGGTTTAGACAATCTAAGCCTTGCCGAACAGGAGAAGAAATATCTTATTAAGACAAATAGCAACGACTATTACTTACCACAAAGAGAAAATTCCTATTACTTCTATTTCGGCATTAAAGAAGGTGCAACAGCGCTTGATGAATTAAATAGGCAATACTTCAGCGAGTGCAATGATGAACCCGCGATGTCCGATACAAGAGAAACCCTACCACAAAGTCCTTACTTTGAAATAAAAACTACACCACCAGGTGGTAGAATAGACCGTTATGAAGCATTGCGTGGTACTTATGACCACGGGTCGTGGTATTCCATAACCGCAGAAACTATAAACGAAATTTTCACGGTGAACAAGGAAGTGTCAGTTACTTTAGGCGTGGATGTGGATGATGTGTATTATACGGGCTATACATTTGATTTAATAAACGATATTGGAAGCTATAATAGATTACCAATAAATGATAAAGACGGTAACAGTGGATATACCCTAAATTGTTCATGCCACAGCATCGATGGTGACAAAAAATGTGAGTTTAAACTTTTTTTGGGGTACGGCAGACCACTTTCTTATGATGCCTTCTTCAATTCGTGGTTTAACGAGGGTTATACCAATATAACATTTAGACTAACGGTAACATATACTTCACGTAGTGATGAAACAGGTGAAGTGCTAACTAAAGAACAAGCACTTATATGGAATGTTCCAACCAACGCAACACCATTATTTGAAATAACATATGACCCCGAAGACGGTAAATCTACCAGTTTATACCAAACAATAACCGTGAATACTACCCACAATAATGTTGTATTCGACGGCAGAGACTCACACATTGCATTAGAGGTTACGGCACAATTGATAGACGAAGAGTCGGGGACGGAAGATAATACATTATTATATCGCAATGATGCGTTTGAATTACCCATTGGTAGCGGTCCAAGAACATTCACAATACCCCGCCCTTCAGAAGAGTTTGAGTCCTGCCTTGCACAAGCAGTTTCTTGGCCAACGAATCCAATAACAATAACATCAAGCGGAAACACCGATAGCGAGAACTTTTCATTTGACTTCCAACCATTTGAAGAGCTTGGCTATTTAGAGTCGGCATTAAGACAGTGCGGATATAACAATTTAAAATTTGAAATCAGAACAACCAATAATGTAAGAATAAAAGGCCAAAACCAAACACAGTACGGTACTTTAACATGGAACGAACATATACAGACGGGACAATAAAATATGGAGAAAATATTACTAAATAGCAAAAAGAGTATCAACTCTGTCAACGTAGAGAACAGTGTCGGGATTTCTTTGGAACAGAAAGCCCGATTAGTTCCATATACAAATGTAAATGCCCATTTAGACAAATATGAACTCTATAATAAAGAAAGGGACGAAAGTCAGAAATATAGGTTTATTTTCACCATAAATCCGATTTGTTCCAATATTCTTTACAATATAAAGACCGAGGTTGTTGAGAACGAAGGAGGAACCGATTGTAGAGTAATCAGGGATAACGATAGTATTGACCCAAGCAGCATTAGCAACAAGATAGTATCAACCCAATGGATAAACAGGTATCAAACAGTTAGGGATACAGAATATTCACATCCCGACATTGGACTCTCATATCATTGCGGGTTAGATATACTCAACAATCACTTCCTGCGCTCTGATGATTTTATACATGTTGCAAAATGGTCAGACTCATCCCCATCTTCAGCAAAAAAAGTTTTTAATACAATTGAAGACTATCAGCGCGACCATAACGGAAATCTGATTGTGGATTACAATACCGAAACGGCAGCCAACGGAGTCACCGCAGCAACATATAATCCCCACATATATCGAATAGATAATTGCATGGACTTTGACGATGCTTGCGATGCAAATATCAAAGAAGAGTTTGGATGGTGGGGCGTTAAGAATAAGACACATATAAACATCCCGAATGGGAATGAAATCGCAAGATTAACCTTCAATAAATTAATGAACAATAAGGGGGCAAATGAGTTTGTTGACTTCTATCCCGATAGGAGCCTATTTTCCTTCATCCCCAAAGTAAACACCAAGAGAGGGCGTCGGATTGAAAAAAATTGGAAGTATTGTTTAACCTATCCATACGAGAGCGACACCGAAACCCTCAAAACAATAAACAGCGTGAGCGGTACAACCTTTGAAGGAATCGCCGTAATTGGTATTGAAACAGGAACGACGACAGGTGGTAACGATGTTTATATTTTTACAACCCGACTTAACCACAACCTATCAAACAACGAATATGTTCGCTTCTATTATAAAGAAAACGGCAACACCGTTGATTTTAGGGCCACGGTCGCAAGCATTGGGGACATAGAAGGGAAAAACACAACCCACAAGTTTATGGTTATGAAACGAAACTTTCGCGATTTAACAGAGTCCATAGCTTCGGGATGCTGGATTAGAAGAGAGGTTAGCGGTACCCCCTGCCAATACTACGTTCGTAAGTTTAAGAAAATCCTTGTGAACAATGAAGAACCATCAAGCAGCATACAGAAGCTTGCTTATGGCGAAAATATATATGGAGACCGAATCGCCCAAATTCTGTACTCCGACGCAGTTGATTTAAGTGGATTAAAAGACAATAGAGGCAGAGCGCTTTCCTCCGTCTTCCTTACAATTGAAAAGAATAATAAAGGTTACAAGGAGTGGAATTCAGGGAACACAACAAATGTTGATGTTGAATATTCCCATTGTTTTGGTCCCATTACTGCAGGATACGATTTGGGAGATATTGACAGTGATTATAACGTGCGACAACTTCACAATATAGACAGCAGCCAAATAGATACGGGAACAACACCGTCAGTGTCAACCCATAATTACAAGGAGAGTTTTGAAGCCATTTACGGAAAAATGACGCCCAAAACAGGAATTACCCTTTCGGACGAATCGGAAGAAATCTTTACGGGTGATATTGTAGAGTTCAACCCCGTTACTTATACCGAAACAACAATAGAAGACCTATATCATAGATTTAACACTCTGCAAAGGGAAGCCGTGGTCAGTCAAACATCAGGGGATACAACCTACTATGAATATAAGGATGTTAAGTGGGACCTAATGGAGCATGATGATTTTGACACAACCATTATTGATAGCAGCATCACCTCCGAACCATTCAAAGTCATAACAGAGCAGTTAGGCACCTTTGAAGGTTCAGCAAGCGGTGATACATATGAATTACCCACCACACTTCAGCCCGAGGGCTATTTTTACAAGGCCCATCACGAGATAAAACTCAGGGATATTGACGAGCAATACAACACATCATTGGCCGCCGTTATCACAACGAGCAGCGGAATAACACCAACACCCGTTACATCAACAACAGAGTATGAGTTTGATATAATGGCACAGACGGACTATGATTTCGTAAAAGGTGACACCTTCTCAGTATATGATACCGATAAGGAGAGAACAATGTGGGCCGTCTTAAACAATATAACAAGAGGGAACTCAATAGTTCTGACATTAGGTATCAATGAAGAGATTAGTTCGGCGACTACATATGTTATAGCCAAGACAGATGGCACAGTGCCGTCACATGCAGTATATGTGCCTCAAAACGAAAGCTACGTATGGAGGAATATAATATTGCCATCAGAAACACCCACAAGTAGCGACGTGTATGATATGGCATACAGCAACGGGGCATTTTACGTAGAACAGAACATCGTGTTCCCCGTTAAAAGACAGGACCCATTTGGAACCATGGGGTTATCAAAAGGAAAGGGTGATTTGGCAGAGTTAGACCCAATGCAACAATATAAGAGTGTTGGCATTGAACTTGACAAAAGTGCTGTTGAATATGTGCCATCAGAGATTAATATATGCATATAGAAATGGAGAAGATTGTAATAAATAGGAAGGTAACAACACCGAAACAGGAATTCATCACTGATTGTTTAATCAGCGATGTAACGGAATCTTCCGTGACAATAACAAGCAAGGTGGAACTTACTAAAGAACAGACATGGCACATCAGACGCAATATTGAGAATAACGTATTGGCAGACCAAGCACTAAGCCTTATCTCAAGCAGCAAGAATGGCGACACCTATTCTTATACCTTTGAACTACCCCAAAGAAACCCAATATATATTGAAGAGGTTATTGAAGGGGAGACAGGCGAAACAGAGACATATTATATATTAGCGTTTTCCTCCCCACACAACATTCTTCCCGAGGACTTCGGCACAAACAGTGGAATGACGCTGAGTTTCACGTTGGATGATGGAACAATTCAGAAAATCACACACCTTTATAGTGTTTTTAAAGACGCCGACGCCCCCATTGAAGACACAACAGACTACGACCCCTCAAGATTGAACCTTTATAGGCTCATTGTTCCACTATCAGAAAACGAATGGGTAACAGGAAGCACCTACACCAACAAGGCAATATCCTTTCCTTATACAGAATTTTTTAACGACACGGACTTTTGGAACCGTGTAAGCATTGCCTCTTATACGGACGCACTCGTAATACCCATAACACTTGAAAAGGATTATGCGGACGGCCTCCTACAAGAAGAGACCGTAAACAATCAATTCGTTGATATTGTTAAGGAGGAGGTTGTACCAAGCGTTCTTAACGGAGAAAAGGTTGTTATTAAACCAATAAGTGGCAACCTTGATAATGCAGACGACTCAGGGCATGTAAGTGGAATAATGGAGGTACGGCTTACCCCCATCTTCAGAGTACATAGCGGTGATAGTTGGAGTATTGACGAAACAAAAGCGTGGACCAACTATGAAGTGAATGACCGTTTCAGTTATCAGGATGTCAGCGGCTCAACATTGGCCGACCTCAATTTTACCGACGATGACATTGCTTTCCAAAAGGAAAAGATTGCAAAATCTTTTTTAAGATTATCGCTCTATAATTCAAGAGCAGTTGGAGAGCAACAGCTTTTATGGTATTCAACTATCTTTATGGATACAAACGATATATATGACCAATATGTGAAATTAGCTCCCGAAAAGGCAAAAATGGCCCCCAATGATGATACATATATCGCAAAGAAAATCAAGTGTGAATTTACATTTACCGATAGGTATGACGACAAACACTCAAGCGAGGGTTATTATATTTATACTTTCCCCGAATATATAGGTCCCTACCTAAGCGGTACAACTGTTTATTTAAGGGTTGATTTTAATCACGCGGGTTACGGAAAGACAATACCATTAATAGTTCCAAGCGCAACGTTGGCCGGGTCCACTGTAGACGAGGGTGCAGCATTAAAAGCAACAAAAGTTAAAGAATGGTTCAATCACGCATACATACCAATTGAATTAATGAAGAACGGAACCGAAAAGGATTACGGTTGGTATTTTAGGCGTGACGCCCATGACCCATGGAGTGTATTCATAGACCAAGAGGTAACAGAGAATGGCGGGTATTTAAATTTTAATCTATTCGAAACTTTATTATATTTAAGCGAGAAAACCCACGATTTTAATCGTGGGATTATGTCAATAGAAAAGAATTAGCACGGTAGCAGGTATGGAAAGAATCATTAAAAAGATAAACATTGGTGAATTTCGTTCAAAAAGGATGGGAATGGCCCCCTATATTTCTACGGAAGGGAAATATGAAGGAGCCCACGGCCCAATGGGCAACTACGGGCAGACCTGCTGCGACGTTTCAATCTCAGGAGAGACCTATACCTATATAGAGTTATTAAAGGCATATAACAAAATAACTCAAGTCCTCAGGGATGCGATGATACTAAAACGCATAATGAAAGACGGCAAAGCAAGGTATAAAATTTCCGACGAAAACAGATGGCGTCATAGTTGGGACGAATATAAACTTTGTACAGAAGAAGATGTTGAGATAGAGGATAACGGCCTATACCGAGTAACCAACACGGGCATAACAGAAGCAGAAAAGCTAATCTCCGTTAAAGACCTTGACGAACTACTGACACTAACAAACAACCCGCTTGGATTCTGTTTATTCATTGATGGGCAAATCTTGGGATTATTACATCTACCGATTAACATTGAGGGGGATGAGGTAATGTCCATGATTTACTACTGCCAAATACCAACAGAACTTGAATGGTTTGAAAAGAATAAATTAAAAGCCAAAGGCCTATCTATTTGGGGAAAATATCGCGTTGAATATGTAGACGAAGGTGGCCACAAAACAATGATTTTATTCGTCAACCTAAGCAACGCGAATTTAACCGATTGTTTTAATGTATACGAGACTATCAGCGACGAACATATTGGGGTTATAAGAAAAGACGGTCAAACTTATACCCTTCTTTATAATAATGGCAAGGTTTTTACTTTAAATTCACTAACAGAAATAGAGAGAATAACAAAAAGAGGGGACATTGATTGCTGTGCCGCCAAGAAGTGGGATAAAAGGGGTGGAGATGCAATGGAAACATTTCTTAGAGAGAATTTAGTTTTATCCACACAATGGTGGGACGAAATGCAAAGCGACAAATACTCAAGTGGAAACACATTTAATCTCCCCATATTCATAAGCCAAACATACGAACAGGGCGGTATATTAACCCCCTACGAAGGAGAAACGGGAGACACACAGCCATCAGGGACAGGATGGGCAGACACAAGCGGGATAACGACAGAATCCAAACTATACACCCTACAGAGGAAAGAACGTACTTATGATGACTACGGCAATATTGCCCCCTTCTTCCTAAATGAGTCAGGCGAAACAGAAATATGTTTTGTAACCGGGCAAACCTTCAATGAATATATTACAGACAATGGGCAGTTAATTGCCGACACCATTAGTGAAATAACACCGTCAGGAGATACCATCTACTTCCATTATATATTAGGTGCAACACTTGCGAGTAGCGGCAACACATGGACAGTAGTACCCAAAACAGGAATACATTATGAGGAATCATACCCAATAACCGAAGAAATATATCCCAACCCCATTAACGGAGAAACAGGCATAACATATACAAACATAGCATTTGATAACCAGATTGAGACTATTTATAATAGTGATTTCAAACTATCAAAGGACGGCACCATAAGTAATATTGTCGGCTACGTCAAGGGAGAAATATGGAACACTCCCGAAGTTGTTACCGAACCCTTATTCAAGGAGGAATACTTAGGTAAGTCCATAGAAATGCCGCAGGTAGATGTTGATGTCACAATTGAAAGAGGCCTTGCTTCGGTATACGAAAAATACAGCAAGTTAGGTGAATGTAGTAGTTTTAAGGACGTAGAGTATTACGGGAATGGTTACTTTTTGCAAGAAGAGCAGTAATTAGAATATGGCAAATTTATACGGAACAATCAGGGGAGCAAACATAAACCCCGCAAGCGATGCTGAAATCTTCTATAACTATAAAGAAGATAGGGCATCAAGCGCAGAAAATGTGTTTACAAGCTTAGATGCAAGTTATTTACAGGCAGCCACCGATGACGAGGGAAACGTCCTTAGCGGTGTGTATAGTCTCGTCCTTCCCCTTGGCACCTTTAACCGTAAAGGCATATATACTATCCTCATTCGCCCCAAAGAAATTGAAACAACCATAACAGACATAAGCGTCCTTGAAGCATATCCCGAAGTTAAGGGGGTTGTACTTAACACAACAAGCAATAGCGACCTCGGGAATATCTCTGATTTTTCGGGATATCGTATTGAATATTACGACGAAGATGGCAATAAGACCGATACGGCTCGTCTAATAACGAGTTCAAACTTCTGCGAACCGGTAAAGGTAACTGTAACAGACGCTTACCCTACATCAACAAGGTACCGATTGACGAATTCAAGCTCAAATTCCTTGGTTTTCTGCACAGTTACACCCTCATCCGCAAATTCATTTAACACAAACGCACTACCATTTATTGGCAACGTTGGGCAAACAATACATATAATCAACACCAAATTTAGTCCCGTTTTAATGGAGATTGAAATGGTAGAGAACGATGCAGATACCCTTGCAACAATGATTGGAGGAGACCAAATCCGCGATGTTGACAACGCAACCATAACAACATATGACCACAGCACCAAGGAGATTACCGCTCAGTATGATTACTTCACGGTCAAGAATGAGTTTGGGACACCTCTTTACGAAGCAAAGGTTAAGAGAGATACGATTGATAATATTGATTTTGATAGCGTAACCGAATAATGGCAAAAATTAAAACAAAATCCAATTTTGTTCTTAGGTCTAAGCATCAAAACATTGGGCTTGGCTCAATCTATGAACGAGACTATATGACAATAACGACCCCCTCAATGTTTCCAACGGAGGGGCCGTATGTGTATGGTGACTCACAGTTTAAATTTGTCATCAACGATTCAATCAACGGACAAAGAAAACATGTAAGGGGTAATTGGGTTAAAAATGGAAACAACGATTATTGGACAAGCGACGGCACCGTTAAGGAAGATACCGCCACCCGCGTTGTATTAAACCCCGTACATGAAAACCTAAGAGATTTTGCTTATTATGGTTCAGCCGTACAGCTAATAGAAGGAAGCGTAAGAGACGTTATAAACAGATTTCCCGCAGAAATATACTTCAACGCCGACGAAGGTGCAAAAATAAAAGTAGATGGGAAATCCTATTTTGTTGCAGACAATGACTACCTTATAAATATATATGATGCGACCACAAACGGAGAAGATGTAAACGAGTTGAGATACTTCTGCCGTTCGTTTGGTGAATACAACCTTGTAGACACATCGGGAACCACAGAACCAATAACAGAATGGGAGGTTGAGCGCTACAATAAAGGATGTAAAGAAAGAGAAGACGGAGCCATTATTGCAAAAGTAACACTTGCATACGGCAGCGGCTACACGGGAGGTGACTTCATAACCCTATATGCATACGTTCAAGGAGTGGAAGAATATGTGCTATTTACTGAAGAAAACTTGAATGGATTTTCACTACGCCCCAATGATAGCCACACAGAAGACTTCTTCCAAAGCTTGGACATATTTGAAAGCTTCATGCTCAACAGGAAGACCAACCCCCTGTACGCAATGTCCATAGAAACACCCACCGAAACCGACGAAGGGTTTTTCTATACTATTGAAAGGCACATATGGCCCAATAAGAACAATTGGAATCCCGATATAACATCGGCAGCATACAATAGTTATCTTGATGAACTGTTGCGAATTGCAAGATACTACGACGAGTACGATACAGATAACATATGGCGTTCAATGACACATGAAGCCATAAAAGCATTGGATTGGACCTTCTCAAGAACGGTTGACTCAACCACCTATGAATACGAGAACATTGATACTACCCGCATTGAACCTATTTTAAAACTATATGGAAGGCAGTACGACGATATTAAACAATACATTGACGCTATCAAGAGAATCAAACGTATCTCCTATAGTAAAAATGGCGATGCACCCGATTATTTCATTTCAGATTCACTAAATCTATCGGGATGGGAAACAATAAACGTTAACCCAAGTCACGACGATAGTATCACTGCTAAAATGCCATATGACGGCATGGATGGTGAAATAAATTCATCAGAAGCAAACATTGAATTCCTCAGAAGGCTAAAACTTTGTAGCCGATACATTTTGTCAACCAAAGGAACGCGCAAGGCGGTTGATACCGTTCTTGCCATGTTCGGCTTCAAGCCAAACGAATATGATATTGATGAATATGTTGTTGTGGCAAAAGGAAATGTTGACGATAGCAAGATGCCAATATATAAAGACATTGTAGAGGACAATGAGGGGAATGTTTCCGCAACCACAATGGTATGGACGGGAGAAACAACACAATATTACCCCCTTTATGACGAAGTCGCAATCCTTAATAAACATAAGGACACCTTCAATGTTGTAAACGATAACAATCTCAGCGGTATACCCGTTGCACAAGTAGAAGGCCACGACGGTCTTAAAGCATATGTTATTCCTTGGTTTGAAAGAGGTAAACAATATGACAAAGCGCTGTGGTTCCAAATGGCCGGTGGTTGGGGAAGAGCTAAAGAAAGATATATCAACTCATCACTAACAAGCAAAGATAAACTAATAGACGACAGAGACCATAATATCTACGACGAAAACGAAAGCAACCTGAAATTTGTTGGAGATATTGACGGAATGTTAGAACTCGGCAACAATGTTGTCAAGACGGGTGATATTTGTTATGTAACAGATATTTCAGACCTACAAGAAAGATATCACTTGGGAGAAGATGAAGATATCAGCAACGCATCCCATTACTTTGTTCTCAAGAGTGCAGAATGGTCCGCTTTCTTGGGTTGTCACGATGCTGCCGATGAAACGTATGGATGGAAAAGCATTTCAATAGATGATATCGAGAACACAAGAGGTGATGGATGGACCGTAGTATATCTTGAAACACTAAATGAAACCACAACAGGAAACGCGCCACACATAGGGCAGGGGATGTACGATTCAGGACAATCCTACTTGGACCGCATGGGCAACTTCTTCTCCGCATCAGAATTTACCGAAACCCCCGAAGATGTTATCGAAGCGATTGAAGACTATAAATTTGTGCTATCCAAGCCAATCATAGACAATAAGAAATGTTGGTATTTTGGTTACGATTATGGCGACACCGAAACCCTCATAAAGAAAGACGATGGTACATACGTACCGACAAGCGCAGAAACAATAGACGAAATTGCCATTAATAACTATGACCCCGAAACCAATGAAGACAAAGTAAGGACAGAGGCCTCAGCAAACTCAATCATTAATATCAAAAAATTCGTTATTTCCTTCGCAACAAAGAAGAACGAATACCTGCAGAGGTATATAAATGATGTCGTTCTTCCTTACATAACACAGATAATTCCATCAACTACATTATTTGAAGTTGATATAAAGGGAGATGGTTCGTTCAAGGCAAGCGCATTTAACCTTTCTTTCGACAGAAATCACGTCAGTTAAAACAAAGAAAATATATCAAACTTGCTGCGGGAAACTACAGCAAGTTTTTTGTGCGTAAACTATTTATAGCAAAAGTGTCAAAATGCCTGTATTAAGACCATACATATTGCATTATAGAACAAGCGGTAGCACAATGGATAACCCCAAGCTTCCGCTTCCAGAAATGCTACAAATCGGTGAAATTGCACTTAACTATAACGCAAACCACCCTGCCCTCTTTACCAAAAAGAACGATGATACAATTGCCGTTTTCATTGACAGGGAGCGCATCATAGCATTAGACACCAATGTTCTAAACACAGCCAAAGAATATACCGACGATGAGATTGCAAAAGCAATTTCCTCAGTATATCGCTTTCTCGGCACAGTAGAAAATTACGAAGACCTCCCCGAAACGGGAAATACTATCGGTGATGTTTGGAATGTAACTAATCCTTGCGAAATAAGCGGCCAAACATATCCCGCAGGAACAAATTGGGCATGGGCAGGAGATTATTGGGACGCACTCGGGGGAACACAAGACATTGACCTTTCCAATTACCTTGCAAAAGACAATGCCGACGAATACACTCCAACGGGCGATTATAATCCCGCAACAAAATTTTATGTAGATGTAATAGGGGCAAATCTTGAAGATGCCATTGCTACAGCCCAAGCCCTTGCTGAACAAGGAATAAAAGACGCCGCTGCCGCAGCAGAAGCAGCCACAGCCGCACAAGAGACCGCAGACTCAAAATATCTTAAGCCCGCAAGCGGAATTCCCAAAAGCGACTTAGATGCGGGAGTTCAAGAAAGTTTAGACAAAGCCGATTCAGCGGTACAACCCGAAGACGTGCCGTTTGAATATGGCGACGGTTTAAATTCAGCGCAACAAAAGGGAACAGGAGCACAAGCAAAGGGGGATGGAACTTTCGCCGTTGGTTATCAAACACAAGCAAAGGGAACAAACTCCACCGCAGAGGGTTCAAGAACAACAGCAATTGGCGAGACCTCTCACGCAGAGGGCATGTCGTCCAATGTAAATCAAGTAGCAAGAAGCACAAGTACAACCACTGAAGAAATAAAGGAAGAATGGGAGAGCACTCCGTTTAGTATTGCAAAAGGAAGGGGGGCACATGTTGAAGGCAATGATTCTTTAGCCCTTGGGGAATTTTCTCACGCAGAAGGAGATTCTAATATAGTAGAGGGCACTTCAGCGCACGGCGAAGGTGCTTTAAATGTTGTTAGTGGACAGGCAGCCCACGCCGAAGGATATCAGAATACCGCGACAGGGAACACAAGCCACGCCGAAGGGTTTGGCACAACAGCGTCAGGCCACTATTCACATAGTGGCGGTAAGGGCACACAAGCAATTGGCGACGGAAGTTTCGTACACGGTGCCGATAACGGTGCAACCGAAGAAGGAATAGCAGAGGGCACAGAAGAACTACTCTATGCAAAAGCAGAAGGGTACGCCTCCCATGCAGAAGGCTCCGCTTACGCGAAAGGCAATTATTCACACGCAGAAGGTGGCGGAAATAGTATTGTTGATGGAAAGAAAACAGTACCTACAGCTGAAGGTACCTATAGCCACGCAGAGGGAACACATACATACGCCGCAGGGGAATCATCCCACGCAGAGGGCAGTCTTACAGACGCAATTGGGGATAGAAGCCACGCCGAAGGGCTGAATACAATTGCTTCAGGCGACCAATCCCATACCGAGGGCAAATACACAAAGGCCACCGCATCGCATGCTCACGCAGAAGGTTTCGGTAGTGACGATGGTTCAGTCTTCGTGGAAGCAAACGGCATAGCCTCTCACGCAGAAGGAGAGGCAACCATTGCTAACGGAAGAGCTTCCCACGCAGAAGGCGCAAAAAATAGCAGCATTGGGAATTACAGCCATTCGGAAGGCAATTCAACCACCGCAGCAGGTGCACAAGCACATAGTGAGGGCTACGGGAGCATCAACGAATCAACATTTACAATAAGCGGAGCCGCCAATAGTACAACATATACATCATCGAGCGCACACGGTCTTTCCGTTGGGAGCATAATTGAGTATAATGGTACGCACGCATTTGTAACCTCAGCCACAGGGTCAACAATTTTTACAGTAAATAAAACATTGAGCACCGCTGCATTATCCAACGTAAGGATAAACATCAAAACAAGTGTAGCATTAGGAACAGGCGCTCACACCGAGGGATACCAAACAATAGCAGCAGAGAATCATAGCCACGCAGAGGGCTCAATGACCCGCGCAACAGGAGAACAATCCCACGCACAAGGATACGAAACACGAGCATACAATAACGCAGAACACGCCGAAGGAAGATGGAATAAGTCAAACGTCGGCAGCTCTACGTTTGGTAACGCCGGAAATACAATACATTCAGTAGGCATTGGGTCATCAGAAGCAAACAGAAAGAATGCTTTTGAAATTATGCAGAACGGAGACGTCTATATCAATAGCGTCGGCGGATACGATGGCACCAACCCAAGTGAAAGTAACAGCAAGTCAATACAAAACTATATCAAAGAGGACATTGTAAAGTTTATTGACGAACTAATTATAGATTGCGGAGATTCAACACATGTCATATAAATCAATAAATAGCCGAGTTAAGCACAAAACAGATACAACAGCAAATTGGAACGCAGCTATAGGATTTATACCGCTGAAGGGTGAGATTATTGTATACTCCGACAGATACTCCAAGACCGAAAGTGGTGTTACAACATACGAGCCGGGTATAAAAATCGGAACGGGAAATGCATACGTCCAAGATTTGACTTTTATCGGTGACAAAGAGGCTAAAGATTTATTGGACCACATTAGGAATACTTCAATACATACATCAGAAACCGAAAAGACTTTTTGGAACGACAAATTAAACGTAAATGATGAACAAGAGGTTCACGGAGAAACATTATTGTTTAATAGAAACTAATTATTATAAAAAAAGAAAGAAAAAAATGCCAACAGGAGATTTATTACCACACATTAGTAAGATTCAATTGCCCTCCGGCAACTCTTACTTAATCAAAGATGCATGGGCACGTGAGATGATTGAACAGCTTGAGGGCGGTTCATATTTTCTTGGTGTAACAACGACGCCCCTTTCCGACGGCGCAAACACTAACCCCATTATGATTGATGATAGTGCTGTTACCGCTACTAATGGTGATATCGCTATATATACCACAGAGAGCGAAGGAACACGTGAGTTTATCTTTAACGGAACAAGATGGTTCGAATTCGGCGACCTATCCACTCTCGGACAATTAGCATATAAGAATAGGATTGTTGTAGAGAAAGGAACTGCAGGGTATGCTTTAGGCACAGAGGCAACATTCAGTGCATCAACAACTACAGGTACTATCAATGGTGTAAAAAATGATTCGGTATTAGGCTCAGATACTACATTCTCAATGACACAACCGACCATTAGTGTTACCCCGTCAACAACATATGTCAAAGCAACCGCAAGCGGAGCCGCAGTGTCAACAAGTTCATCAGTAGAAGTAGCAAACGGAATTGCGAATACCGGAACAGCAACGGTACTTTCTGGTGCTACACCTGCATATCAGTATTTAGAGACCACCAGTATTACTCCCATAGATGGAACCGAGTCGGTTTCTTCCGTGTCAAACACAACAAGCAAGCTTGTGACAACATCCGTACCAAATGTAACATCTGTTGGCTCAGCGTCCACATGGAGCTTCACCCTCGGAAGCGGCGCAGAAGCAGAGACGCTTGTTATCGGAGGTGCAAACAGTACAACACCAACACTCGGAACAGCAATTACCGCAGCCACAGGCGCATTAAACGAAAACGGTTCAGGAGCACCAGTTGTGAATAGTATAACTATAAACAATAAGACGGTAGCAAAAGCGGGCACCGCAGTTACCGTTGCCACGGGCTTCCTTACAAAGGATAGCCAAGCGAGCCACGGTGATGAAATTGTCACCGATGTAACCGAATCTCAACTTCAGGTACTGTCAAGCATTGAATTATCAAAGACAAACGTTATTCCAAGTAACGCATCATTCTCCGTTACACAGCCAACGATTGCCCTTGCCACAGATTCTACGTCCGGCGCCGGAAAGGTAAGCGTGGCGACAGGAATTTCAAGCGCAACGGCAACAGGCGGAAGTGTAATTGCAAACAGCGATGATAAGGTTACTACGGTGATAGAGGTTGGCAACGTTACAGTAAGCGCACCGACGGTCGGAATTAAATCTAACGATGCAGTTAAAGTCATAGACTACGATAGTCTTGAGGTTACCGCAGAGTAAATACACTGCCACCAACATTAGAACAACCTATTTCTTAGTTGAAGTAGGTTGTTTTTGTTTATTTTGTCACTTTTGGGCACTATTTTTAATATGTCAAAAGTTTTGTCCAATGTCAAACAACATCAACGTAGCCTTTACTGCAGAAATCGTCTTTGAAACGATACCCCAAATTGTATTTACATGTCCTGTTTGCGGCTCTCAACAAATAATTGAAGAACACTACAACACATTAAACATAACAGCACGAAGCGGCTCAGCAGGAATATTGCGTAAATGTGCCGAATGTGGATATTCCTACAATTACATCAACGTTCAATTTTAATGGAAACTAAGAAAAGAGGAAAATACAAGAAATCGGCCAAACAAAAAGAAAAGGAAAGCCTCAGACGAAAACAAAAAAGGTATGAAAGAAAGCTGGAGAAGGCTCGCCACGACAGGAAGTTGGCCCGAACCCGTCGTGAGTACAACAAAAGGCGCAGAGAAAAGCGACGCAAGGCGAAGTTTGAACGTTTGAAGGCACAAAGAGCCGAAGAACGAAAATTAAACAAGCCAAAGAAGAGGTATAAACTAATTTATGCCCGCAACAAAAAACAAGCGGGAGTGTTTGGTACATACTATACCTTAAAAGATTGTTATGCTGCACTTGAAAAACAAGTAGAGAAGCACAAAAGTGTTGTTTTCCCAAAGAAATTAAACAACAGCAGAGCCATAACCCCATTTATCGGAGAATATTTGGTCTTGGAAAAGAATGATACAAACCCCGAAGAAGAAGCAACATCCGTATTAAGGAATAAATACGGCAAAATGGTCACCTACAAGTCAGGAAGCAAGGAGTGGCGAATCATAGACAAACGAGAAGTGGAAGAAGAGGAAGATTTTTGGGTATATGGCTATGATAGTATGAAAGAGAGAAAAACCTATCAGTGGATTGTAGACAATCTACTCCTAAAGGACCTGACGGCAGACAAAGAGCAGTATAAAAGAGTACAACTCTTTCAAAATAAGTTAGTAATCCTATCTGATGACGACCACCTTGACATGGTTATCTGCAAGGCCAAGAGTGACGGAATCCGACTTTACAATAAAATAGAAGAAGAGCACTTCAAGAGAGTGTTAATGTTGGGTTTCATAGGCGGACAAGGAAATTTAAAGGTCAGAGAACTAATGGATAAGATTTGTGCCGCTACGGGATGGAGTAGGATGAAAGTAAAACGACTATCCAACCGACACTAATTGACTTTTAGAAAATTTTCTTTATATTCTAAAAAAACGAGATGTTTCTAAAAATCTTTTTTATGGCAATTGCGATAATAAGCACATGCCTCTATATAAATAATTTAGTCGTAGATATTTGTGCCGTAATGACATGGCGCACAAGTTTTGGGACCCCTACAGAAGCAATAAAGGATAATTCTTCAAAATTTGCAGCATTCAGGTTTGTCCTATCTATTATAATGGGAATATTTTGGCCGTTGGCCATCTATCTGTAATGTCCGAGCTGTTAATTGATTTATCGCCCCTCACAGACCATCAAGGCGAGGTAGACACTTCTTGGATTTACGACCCCATCAAGGAATATAACGCCAAGAAGTGGTCAAATCGTTTTCTTTTCCGTTTATTTAGACTTTTATATGGAAAAGAAAATGCGACCTATTTGAATTTATATGTAACACTGTTACTCATCAACGGAAAAGATGACCCCAAAGTAAAAAAGACTGCGCTTGAGAGAATTGTGAATATTTATAAGGATAATCATAATGGAGAAGCACCGAAAGGTTTTGAATCAAATGGCAAATAACACGTACACCTGCCTCATCGTCGGCGAAAACACCGCGGAGCGCACAGCAAAATATACACAGAAGTACCAAGAAACACCAAGAACCCTATACCGCAAGGAAGACCGTAAGGCAATAAAGGAGAGCTTCATAAAAGCAAGAGAAACTTGGCTTAAGGTTAGGGACGCAAGCCTTGCTCGTTTTGACGATTTCGTCACAGATGAAATCAAGAAACTTCATACCATGAAGGACAAAGACTTTTTCTCCAAATTAGCAGGTGGAAAAGATTGCAGTATTGATGCCAAAACAGGAAACATCATCACATTTCTCAGCGAAAACTATAAAGCCGATTTCATTATGCCAATCGAAGACGGCTTCATCCTGAAAGACGGGAAAAAAGTAAGCTCCGCCAAGAAGGGGAATATTGATTGGGGCGCAATGCACATGGCAAACACCAAGAAATATGAAATAGCTTGGGATTGTGTTATGGGCACCAAGTCACCCGTTACCGACGAAGAGCGCAATATATACGAAAACATGAAGGGTCTAAAACCCTACTTGGCAAGTTTTGGGGACAGAGAAACATACATAAAATCAAGCTGTTCCTTTGTAGCATATGCGGTTTTAACCAAGGAAGACGAGTGGCTTGAGATGGATGAAACACAAAATCAATACACGTGGACCGCTGAATTTTACGACAGATTTATTGTCCCACTAAGCGATGACACATTATTAACACTTAGTCTTTGTACCCTTAGAGACGAAAACGAATTAAAGTCGTAGTTGAAACTATTTATTACTAAAATGCTTTAGCGAATACAAATGGCGAATATATTACATAATTTAGATGTTCTTTTAAACGGAAGTAGCATACGTCCCGAATTTCAAAGGATGGACACCGTACCACAGATGTCACCTGATACAGTGATATACTCAACAGACGATAAGGACAAATACGACAAAAAGATGGATGAGCTCCGTCAGCAGAAACTTTTGTCCTATCAGTGGGTTAAGGCTAAGAATGATGTTGCGTCAGACAATGTAGCGGGATATACTGCCGTTAAATTAATGTACCGCGACGCAGACCTTATGTGTAGTTCGCCCGAAATTGACGCCGCCCTTGAGGTTATTGCTCAGGAGGCGTGTGCATCCGACAGCAAAGGACAGATGCTGCATGTCTACTCACCATCAAAGCGAATTAAGTCAATCCTTGAAGACCTTTTCATCAATCGTCTAAACATCAACGTTATCCTGCCTCAAATCGCTAAAGGAATGTGTAAATACGGTAACTATTACGAGTTGCTTAACGTAGACCTCAACAACGGTATTTTAGGGTGGATGAAATTAAATCCCTATGAGATAGACAGGGTTGAAAACAACAACCGCTTCTTCGGAACCGCAGCCAACAATATAAATGTTAACACGGGAGAGCTTCAAGAAGATAGTGTGAAATTCATATGGACAGGTCGTAACGAAAGTACTCCATTCCACAACTTACAAGTTGCACACTTCCGTGAACTTTCGGATAGTTTCTTCCTTCCTTACGGTACAAGTGTACTACACAAGGTTCGCAGGGCATGGAGAATGTGGAGCATGATGGAAGATGCAATGCTCATTTATCGTTTGGATAAGAGTGTCGAAAGAAGGGTATTTAAAATCTATGTCGGTGGTATTGATACACAGGATATTCCTGCCTATGTTCAGCAAATTGCAAACAACTTTAAGCGCACGCCAATCGTAGACCCCGCAACAGGACAGATTGACCTTCGCAAGAATTTCCTTCCTGTTGACACCGACTACTTTATCCCCGTGAGAACGGAAAACGCGGCAAATCCTATTGAAACGCTCTCTTCGGCACAAAACCCGACCATTATGGATGACATCAACTACATGTTGAATAAAATCCTCGCAGGTCTACTCGTTCCGAAATCTTTCCTCAATTATCAGGAAGCGCAGGGCAAGGCACAGAATCTCTCCCTCGTTGATATCCGATTCTGCAGAAAGATTAACAAGATTCAGCAATTCCTCCTCCTTGAACTCAACAAGATAGCAATGATACACTTGTATCTTCTTGGGTTTAGGGACGATGTTACCAATTTCACACTCTCTCTTACCAACCCGTCCGCACAGATTGAAGCCCTTGAGTTGGAAGACCTTAAGGCAAGAATCTCTACCGCACAGGAAGCCCTGAGAGACCCGGGCACAGGCATGCCCCTCCTCTCATTGCACAAAGTTCTGAGAGACATAATGAAACTCAGCGACAACGAGATTATGGATATGCTCAATGAGATTATGCTTGAAAAAGCAATGGTCGGAGAAATAGGAGCAGCACCGAATGTTATCCATAATACGGGTGTGTTCGATAAGACACTTAGAATATATGGCGACTACAAGGCCCTACATGGCGGCAGCAACAACAACCAAGCACAAGGCAGTGAAGGAGGAGGCCCCGAAGCCGGTGGTGGCGGAGGCGGTTTCGGTGAAGGAGGCGGCCTGCTCGGCAGCGGCGGTGGCGACTTCGGAATGGGCGATTTCGGCGGTGGCGAAGAAATGGGTGGAGGCGAAATGGCAGGAACCGAGAGTGAAATATCAATGGGTTCCGCCCCTGAAGTTGACAATGGTGGACCCGTCCCTGAAGCAAACAATGGTGGCCCCATCCCCTCGAACGAATCCATATTCAATAATAAGAAGCCCCTTATTTTAGAGCAAACACCTCTCAAGAAAAAGACAATGACAAAATCTTTTATTGAGCAGTATATGGATAAACTTCGCGAGTCAATCAAAGAAGAAAAGCCTGTAGAGGAAATTGTTGATTACATAGGCAAGAATACGCAGCTTCATGAAGAGATGGAACAAATTCTTGCCCATATGAAGGAAGGAAAAGAATCAGAGGACAATAAAGCAAGCTTACTACAAGACATCAAAACCGTTCAAGCCCTAACAGGAGGAACAAAGGACAATAGCACCAAAGAAGATACCTCCGTTGAGGTTGAAATAGGCGTCGAGCCCAAACCCAAAGTAAAAAGAGGTAGCAAAAAGGTGAAAAAGTAACTATTTATTAAAAAATCATTTTGAGCTATGAATTATTTTAACATCAAAGGTAAAATATGGGGAAAGGCAGGACGATATATTGAAGTTAATCGTGAGCAGGACCTTCAAATATTTAATGCAAGCGCCAAGATAGACGCAGGTGTTGTTGCTGATAGCAAAGAAGAAGCAGAAAAAATCTTCAAAGAATACGACTTTATGAATTTCAAAGATGTGTCAGAATTCTTTGAGGAGATAAACGATGTAACCATTAATTCTATAGAGGATTGGGGCGAAGAAGAGGCAGATAATAGATATCCCAAGGGCTTAGTCGAGGGCGACACTATCATTGACATTGATGACGAAGCCGAGTATGATGACTATGATAACGATGACCCATATGATGATTCCGAGCACCTAAAACAATTCTACAAACAGATTGGGGAAAGCGATAAAAGGGCCCTCAGGGACTTGCGAATCTATGAGCACAAGGTCAAAAAGGAAATTGCAACCAAGCGCGAAAAATTAATAAAAGAAGCCAAAGCCAATATTATAGAAAAGGGACCCTTTGGCTTCCTAAAACAGGCTTTTGAAGAAATTGCATCCGAAAGTTTGGATATGAAAGGGATTGCCGCTTATACAAAACTCATTAAGGAAGATAAAGACCTGCAAACCCTTCATAAGTTTTATGAAGCAATAAGGAAGATAAACGAGAGCGACGCAAGTAAGGAACGTATGATTTCCGAGGCTGTGTTGGTTGCCCCTAAACTTTCCAAGAACTATAAAACAAGCGTTGCAAAACTTGGCAGACTTGTAAAGGAAGCATACGTCAAACACCCTATTCCCGACGCATTACTACCACAGGATACAACAGCAATTGATGAGGCCGCCGAATACCTTCTTGTCCACAATCACAACCTTAAGAACCTGAGTAGGTTCAGCGAATGCGTAGGCATTCTTAGTGAAGGCGTAAAACACGACGAAATCAAAGAGAGCAACAAGCAAGTATCCGAAAACTTCGTAGATACCATCGTGGAGCACATTGACACCAAAACATCCCAAGATTCGGCCATTACGAATGCCAATGACTTGGATTTCACGGAAATTGTCTCCAAGGGCGACCCCGCAAAGCTCTTTGAAGAGTACAAATCATCCTGCATTAAGAGAATCCAAGAGGTGGAAGATGTTGCAAAAAAGAGGGGCGATAAAAAAATGACGGATTGGGTGAAGGATATCAAAGACAAAGTAAGTGCTAAGGTTTATTGTGAAGAAAGCGCGTGGGACGATATCTACAACCTGAGAGAACTTGGTAAACTAATGGATGCAAAATCAGCATAGTGAATTTCATCATTACAGAACAGCAGGCCAAGATTTTAGCCGAATCCACACAGTCCACAATCCTGTGTGAGTCTCTGCGTGACATCCATGACTTTGAAAGCTTTAAAAAGGAAATTGCCCGTTTAGTCAGAACGGGCATTGCTGTTGGTGTTATTATTAGCGCCGTCAATGCACTTAACCTGACACCACAGCAAAAAGAAGAAACTCATGATGTAATCAAGAAGGAAATCGTCAACAAGAAAAAGACGGGCGATTGGAAACTTGCTTGCAGCAGCGTAATCGCAACGGTTTACAACGCAGTGCCATCTCAATGCAATAAAGATTGCGGCCACACCGCAAGCGGTTTTAGACTCAACCTAAATAATGTAGCATCGCATAGAATTATTGCGATGGAACGAACCTTCATGTCACGGTTGGGATTAAAATACGGTGATGTTGTCAAAATCGAAGGCACAGGCCAATACGATGGCGTTTGGCAAATCCAAGACACAATGAACAAGCGTTTTGCGGGAACAAACAAAATAGACATTCTCGTTCCCAAGAATATTCGCTTCGGACAATGGGATAATGTAAAACTATACGTTCTAAATAAGGCAGAGGATACCGCCAAATATCGTAGAGACATGGCGCCGCAACTTTCCAAAGAGGCATTCGCGAAACAGCGGGCGAACATCTAAAGAGGTTCGCTTGGCAGAATCCCTTGATTTTGATTGAAATTTCCACTATATTCATTAAAAAAGAATATGTACGAAGAAGGACAAGAAAGTCAAAATTGGCTTCAAGCATGTGAGGGATTGCCCATTATTGTTGTAAAGAATGGTCGAAAGCAAATCACAAAGTTCACTCCGACCTATCGGCAACAAAAAATTGCAAAACTTATAGACGGAGACAATAAAGAAGTTCGTATTCTAAAGGGGAGACAAGAAGGCATTACAACACTGCTTTCTCTTTTCGCATATCAAAAAGCAGCCAAAGAGGGAAAGACCGTGCTTGTGTTTTGCCCAACGAGCCCTCTGATAGAAGCTTTCCGCAGAAACATTTGGGTTGACTGCAACCGAGTATCCTTTCAGGAAGGAGGACGAATCATTCTGACGGCATCAAAAGAAGAGGTAGTCGGGGTACGGGCGGACTACATTATTGCAGATGAGATTAATTTCACAAAGAACGTAGATGAAACACGCCATACCCTTAAATCGGCATTATCTGTCGACGGAAAATATATTGAGAGCGATACAGTAGAAGAATTTAGACCACGTAAATCAGAAGTTTTTCCTGAATCGGAACAATAAGAGTTTCCTTTTCAATGGCAACATCCCCTCGGAATTTAATGGTGAAACACCCCTCAAAGATGCCTTTCTTTTTAGTATCTCTTTCCTGCCACTTATATTGAAGAATATAGCGCTCTTCGCAGCCACTGTCTTCATCAAGAAGAACATCTGCAGGGGCGTTTGATATTTTAAGAATATCAGTTTCACTATCCCTCATGGTGAAGGTTACGTCAGCATCTTGAAGAGCCTCGTAAATCTTATGGAAATCATGACGACCATCCCGAATAAGCTCCATACGGAGATATGGGAGCGTTGAATTTGCATTTATGTAAAATTCTTGTACCATTTCCAATAAATAGTTAAGCAATGGAAAGTTGTTTAATTGCGTTTACGTGAATATTTGCAATAGCTTCACGCCCTTCTTCCGACATAAGTATCTCAAAGTCTTTTTGATTGTCGTAAAAAAGATTTTCCGTTAGAATAGCAGGGCAAGCTGCCTTATATATAATAGTAAAGTTTTCCTCAAAGTCAGGGTCCCCATCGGAAGTCTCTTTCCTCATTTTCGAACCTAATTGGGGAACAATTTTTTCGGCCTCATTATAAAATAGGGTGGCATATTTATCACTATTGGTCTTTCCCTTTGTCGTGAACACGCTCCAACCACGAGCATTCTTCCAAGCAGAACCATCCCCTGCCGCATCAGAATGAATGGATATCAATAGGCAATTTGCAGCACCGAACTCAGCACATATTTTATTAGCACGAGCGGCACGAGTAGAAAGAGGAATATCTTCCATAACTTCAGGAACCAAGATATGGAAGGGAATACCGAGCGAAGCCAATTTTACACCTATGCGGTGTACAATATCCCTGTTGAATTCATACTCAAAGAATTGTTTTCCATTAAGAACGGGGCTTCGTTTACCCGGTGTCTTTTGGGCATGACCATTATCTAATAAAATATGCATATAGTGTTTGGGTTTTGTTATTATCATCGGAGGGTCAATTAGTTCGGGTTCGACATCCGTTTCTTCTATGGAATTATCCCCTTGAATGGGCTGCTCTACTACAGGGGGCTGTGTTGGCACAGACCCGCCACCCTCATTCTCTTTCGAAAAGAGGGAAACGAACCACTTTATTAACGCTTCCACTAAAGACATCACATTTTTTTTAATAAATAGTTTTGCTTATTTGATTTTTTATGCTACCTTTGTCGGCACAATGTTTAACTTTTATATCTAAAGGTATGGTACAGATTTATTTTGATGGGCGTTTGGGAAAAGACGCCGAAGTAAGAATCCTTGAAACAGGAAAGAAGGTTCTTAATTTGTTGGTTGCAGCATCTAACTATGTTAAGGGCGAAGAGAAAACCCTTTGGTTTGATGTTGTTTGTTTTGACGAGGCAACCATCGGGGCACTCGCAGCACACCTGACAAAGGGTCGCTACATTTTCATTGCAGGAGACTACGATGAAAACACCGTGGAGAAGAACGGCAAGACATTCGTGAATAGAAATGTTCGCGCCAACACCATTAAGTTCCTGAGTTCAGGTGCCAAAAAGGAAGACGATGCAACAAAAGCCGCGACCGCGACCGCTTCCGCTGCGCAGCCCGCATCCGTGGCGCCCACCTATGCGTCAAGCGCACCCACCTACGCACCAAACACGCCACCTCCCACTACCGCACCGACACAGGTATATACAACACCTGCTGCCGACGACAACGGAGAAGATGACCTTCCGTTCTAAACGGGAAAAGAGGGGCCGCAGAAATGCGGCCCTTTCTTTTCAAAAACTATTTAAAAAGAAACAAACCTCACATATCAAATGGAGAAAACAAGACAAAAAATATGGTTTTGTAGTGATTTACACTTTTCACATTTAGGAGCAATCCACTTTCACCCAGAAAGATTGATTGAGCCAGGCATGACGATAGATGAGTTTGCAGAAGACAAACACATTGCAATGGCGAAGTATGACGAATGGCTTATTGAAAAATGGAACAGTAAAATCAATCGCCAAGACACCGTCTATATTCTAGGGGATTTATGCCTAGGTAACAAAGAACGCACTAAATATATTCTCAGCCGCCTAAAAGGCAAAAAGTTCCTTATAAGAGGAAATCACGATAAATCATGCAACGGTTTAGAGAATTATTTCGAATGGGTCGGTGATATCAAAGAAGCAAAATTCACCCACAATCAATTTAAATTTATTGACCCAGAGGAAACTTTCTGTGTTGAAATGTGCCACTATCCCCTTTTGACATGGAATAGGCGCCCGCACGGAACCATATGTTTAATGGGGCACACTCATGGTGCTCTGGATGATTTCAACGAATCCATCATGGAATTACGTGTTGATGTAGGTTTTGATGCCAGGCTTGCCAAAGAAAACGACGGGTTTATAGAGTTAGAACCCCTTTATAATTTTTTCTTAAAGAAGAGAGAGAAGTTAGGTGTGAATAAATTTGAAGAATACAACGAAAAATTAATGGAAATACAAGGATTTCGAATGTAATATGGAAAAACAAAAAACGCTATTAGAAATACTTTCAACGAGCAACGAAATCGAGACTCTTTTCGAACAAAAACGAAACAAGAGAGAGCGAGTTGTAGAATCTTATGGTTCTTTTCGTGGACAATTTGATATTGCAGAAGATATTGCAAGAAAAATAACTTCAGCGTTCTTGGGGAAGAAGTTTTTCGACAATGATGGGGAATTAAAATATGATTTCAAATACTCGAATGAAACCGTCGGAGATTTAACTGTCCACGTTTTGGTTTCTAAAATAGACGATGGAGCGGGAATTCGCGGTTATTCAATCAAAACCGAGCAGGGTTTAGAGATAACGCTAAAATGCCCCAACGAGAATGAGAAGGCATTTGTGTCAAAAGACCTGCAAACGGTGATTGCACATGAGATTATGCACTGTTTTCAAGATTCTCTTCCCAAACTGAAAGGTGTTAACGAGAAGTCAACCACCTTGTATTACAATCTTATTCGCTTTTACGATTGCGCTCCCAACACATTTTCTTATATATTTTTCTATGGGCTTTATTGCTGTTTTGCGATAGAGGCTAACGCGAACGTTTCGTCCGTTTCCAACTATATTGGACGGCTTTTCAAGGGCATTGATAGCAAGTCACTCAGTGGTGAGAACTATAATGCCGCACTATTGACCAATCGAGTTTATAGGGATTACATAACGGTAAGGAACATCATGAAGAACAGCGAGTCCACAGAAGAAGATAAAAAATACATTCAGGATTGTCTCACCACACCAATGAAAAGTCCTTATAACGGAGAATACGTTAAACTATATGATGTTGAAAGCTTCGATGTAAACAAATTCATCTCAGCGAATAGGAGACGCATCGAGCGAAAAGCCGAGGAAACGCTTCAAAGAATGCAAAAGAATGTAGTCAACTATATTGACACGGAAAAGAGATAGAAAAAGCCGCAGGTTAAATCCTGCGGCCTTTCTTTTTAGAGATATCCTTCTTTGATGTCTTGTTCAATCATTTTGATAAAATCATCGCCACCATTTTCGAATAACCAATCAGTAATAACATCAAACAATTGGGGATGGGCAGTTAAAAACGAATTCATATCGTACGTCTTTAAAAATTTCTTAGTCGCCTCGCGCAGGTCCTTATTGGAAATCTTGGCCTCAGTAAGAACATTGTGGACACATTCCTCAATAATTTTGCACAGTTGTGATTCCGAGACCTTAACGGACTTCTTTTGTTTCTTGTGCTCAGGAAGTTTCTTGTGTTTAGTTTCAGCAAAATCAAGAACATCTTTCTTACTCATCTCCTTTGCGGCCCTCTTTATCTCAGGAGACGGATTTTTTAGTTCTCCCTTTTGTGCTGCTCGGACCATTCCGAAGAAACGCTGTTGTGCTTTACTCTTTGCAGGCATATCTATTTTTGTTTCTTTCTTATTTTGTAATAAATAGTTGGTTGGGACTATTTATTGGAAAATGGTTTTTAGATGCCTCAAAATATCTTAAATAGGAACGTCAGGAGCATTCAGTTCAACTGTACATTTGATGAATACTATGATTTTATGCTGTTCAAGGGAGAAGCCGACGGCAGGGTAAATGATGGGTGTCTCGCAGCATCAATAAATTTCAACAAGCGTTCCTGTATTGGAGAAAATAGAATATTTTCAAGCGTAGAGTGGGATAAGGCACAGAATGATAATGTTATTCTTCGCAATATTGGTATTACAGGAGTTGATAATGGCCTCCTGAAGTTCAATAAAGACACAATCAGCAACCAAGAGTTCCTTAACCTCTTTACAAGGAGTTCCTTTGACACACAGGGTAATAAAACCTTCTTCATGTATCCAATTGTAGACAACACGAAGAGAAAAACAACCGATGTTTCTTTTGATTTTGAAGATGACAAACGATATCTCGCCCTTAAGGGAGGATTCTATCAGGGATTCTTCAAAACCGAAGGTTATAATTATCAAACACTACCCCACTTTATAGAAAATGAGTGGAACTTGGAGTTTGTACTTCGTCCAAGAAGCGACTATCAGACAAGGGGGCGCACAATTAACGATGTACACCAAGAGAATAAGGGTATTTTCTTCTACATTGGTACAAGAGCCGAGAATAAGTTTTGGGAACTCTATGCAAATGATGAGGAAAAGAAATATTATGATAAAACATACTCAGGCGATACCCCAAGCGGAGGCACAGAATGCCACGATGAAGGCGATGATTCATGGGTAGATGACCACTTCTTTTTGGAAGAGGAGCCGATGCCTGATATTTCAGAACTATCAACACGTAGCGGATATTCATTTGATAAAGACGGATATTACGAGTTTGAAAGCGACAATAAACACCTTCTTTTCAATAGAACCTGCGACGGATATACCGTAGAGAAGTGGGAAGAAGAGGGTGCCGAAGGAACAAAGTTTGTATTTAGCGGTAGAAGGGTAGGAGATAATGAGAATTTCTTCCTCCTGTTCAACAGAACATGCACAGGCCAAACAGTTGACACAATCGACAAGTATTTGGACGATAAGAAGGAATATTATAATATATATAAAGGTTTAGCAGGCAACTCCTTCGCACTTAAGATTAACGATGACGGCAGTATTGGCTACAAATATGCAATTAAGGACTGTGATGCCACTGAAAGCGAAAGCCCCGACCCGTCGGCACTAACCTATACCGTTGTCGAGGAGTATTCCAAACCCAATATGGTAAAGGACGGCATGTGGAATAATGTCAATGTTAAATTTACCATATTAGGAAATGATATTACCAACAAATGCGACCCGAAGATTGGTCATCGTAGGATGAAGATTTATATCTACGTTGACGGTTATCTGATTTTCGTCAGCAAGGAGTTACCCGAACTATGCCTAAGGGGGTTAGACGATGTCAGTGAGAAACAAGAGGCCGTTCCTTATAATATGTCTCTTGGCGGTGGAACGCAAGGCCTTATGGATGTAATATGGCTAAATTTCAAGGACACAACCAAATACGAACTGCCCATTGAGAAAAACTTTGCAGGAACATTCATTGGCGATATAGCGCGATTCAATTTCTACGATTGCGCCCTTAACCTTGCGACGATAAGAGCGCATGCACAAAACATAGAGCCCGCAGAATACGGTTCATTTGAAGAATGGGCTTTTGACGCATCCTTCGACTAATTTCTTCGGTTAGAACTATTTATTACAAAAATCCGAAGATGCCGAAATTAGTTCTATACAAAACACAATCACCATGGATAGAGGACATTGTAAAAGAGTGTGCTCTAACCTACGGCGAAGTGGATAATAACTTTCTTGAATTAAAGGGCGACGAGATTGAAAGTGTTATTCTTGACACCGACGAAAAAACAATCTCTTTTCACAAATACAAGGATTCGGTGACAGAAGAAACGTGGTCCACAATAGACCTAAAAGGATTGGAGTATGTTTCTGATATTACCTATGATACAAAATCCCTTGTCGTTACATACTCCAATGGACATAGGCAGGAATTCTTCGTAGACCTTTCGACATTAGGGGTACACGTTTCCACAGATAATACATTAATAGGTGGCGGAGACCACACAGCCCCATTAGGGGTAAATCCCGCATCCCGTACCGCGTTTTTCAGACTCTCCAAGGACTTTATAGACCTTACAAGCGGAGAAACCCTACCAACGGAAAACGTACACGAGGGCGATACCTATATAACAATAGAAAGGGCAAACAGAGCGGGTAGGATGTATTCCCGTGACCTTGCGATGAATATCATCAGGCCCATCCTATCGACAACACATAGCGAATGGCGCATTCCAAGTAAAAACGATTGGGACGAACTCCTGAATATCATGGAAGATTCACCGCAGGACATGAACCACGGTGAAACCATTATTGATGCAGAACTTGGCTACGACGCAGGCCGAAAACTCAAATCAAACGAAGGATGGGTGATTGTAGAACAGCCACACTTAGACACCCTGACCTGCAACTGCGACTATGTAACAGCGGATGCCTACAATTGCAACTTGCTTGCAATTATGCCTTTGGGAAAATACAGTAACGGAGCCCAAGAGGGAATATCCCAAAAGGCATACTATCTAACAACAACCCACAGAATGGGGAGTATGTCACCTCATGCTGTATATTTAAAGAACTTCCAATACGATTGCAATGGCGTAAGACAAGAGGAATCAAGGGAGGACGAATACTACTTCATTCGCTTGGTAAAAGACTACACAGGTAACAACTATCAGGAAGTTGAAATGATTGACGGAAGGGAATATCAATGCACCCTTATAACCACCGATGACGGCAAATATGCTAAAGTGTGGATGCTTGATAACCTTGACATGCTCATTGATGGTTCCATTGAATCTATAGACACAAGTGAAGAACGGTTATTCTACACCGTCAATACATGGCACGACGGGGCATGGTATAAAACCCGCATGAACGAAGGCGATTCGGTAACATTCGAAAAAGTTCTTGCAGATACGGGCTCAACAGCAGAAACCCTTTATACCACATATCGTCTTGAAAACGGAATCCTTATTGATACAGAATCCGATAACCGCCACATCATTGACAGAGTAGAGAAAATTGAGGAACATATTGCGAGCATGGATTACTCCGACAGCACGGAGTCTAATAAATATGTAACTTCCATACAACAACAAGACGGGCAGATAACCGTAGAAAAGAACTTTATTCAGGTTGATTGTGGAGAATTTTAACGAAAAGAAAGTAGAAACAAAATATGAATGGACAAAGCTACAACGAGGTAAAACAAACGATAGAGAACAATATCGTACAAAACAAAGAGGGTAAAATTACAGGACAAATACTTCAGGATACCCTGATAGACATGCTTGACTTCTCGGAGAATAAGCAGGCAATCCTCAATGCACCTGCTGATGGCGGTATTCTAATTCAAGAAGGCACATCCGGGGTCCTCAATACAATTTTGGTTGATTTTGAAAAGGTGCAATCCAAGATTGACGACCTTGACGAAATACGTAGCGGAGCAGAAGCGGGCGCCACAGCAGTAAGACCCGAGGAACTCGAAGACGTCAAAGAGGACGTTAATGCCAAGATAATAGATATTCCCGTAGAGAAGGGTTCGGGCGAGAACAGTATTCAACAAAAAGAAACAGGTGCTACAGCAGTTGGTCCGAGTGCGGTTGCCGAAGGTGGGGATAATCTTGAAGGTGCCGAACCAGTTACAGGTGAAGAAAAACTTTATTCTAAAGCCGAGGGTTATGCTTCACATGCTGAAGGTGCCGCACATGCAATCGGAAGATACTCCCACGCAGAAGGCGGTGGTAAATGCAATCGGAAGATACTCCCACGCAGAAGGCGGTGGTAATAGTATAGAAGAGGGGCATCCTACAAGAAGTACTGCAGAAGGTGCTTATTCACATGCAGAAGGAACTCATACGCATGCCATTGGTAATGGTAGTCACGCAGAAGGCCATTTAACAATAGCAAAATCCGCAGCATCTCATGCAGAAGGTCGGTTGACTGTTGCTGGCGTAGATACAAGTGTTGGTAGATACGCTCACGCTGAAGGATTTTCTTCTAAGGCCACAGGTGAAAATTCTCACGCAGAAGGCAATGCAACAAATGCAACCGGAGCCAATTCACATTCTGAAGGTAGTAACAATACGGCATCTGGAGAAAGTTCTCATACGGAAGGCGCTCAAACAAGTGCAAGTGCAAATCATTCTCACGCTGGTGGTTTTGCATCTGAAGTTTCATCTCCAAGAGGCTTTGTTCATGGTAGAAATGTTGAAGCAAAATCAAATGTAGAAGGGCAATTCGCAGTTGGTAAATATAATAAATCAAATACCAATCAAATATTATCTGTTGGTATTGGAACAGGAACCCCTGCATCACAAAGAAAAAATGCCTTTGAGATAATGCAAAATGGCGATGCTTTTCTATATGGAGTAGGTGGTTATGATGGTACAAACGCAGCAGATTCGGGAGCAACAACACTACAAGAAACAATCAAGTCAAAAACAACGGGCGTCGGTATTAGTAATATTGTCGCAATATCACAGGCAGATTATGATGCCCTTGAGGTAAAAGACAGTACAACATTATATGTAATCATCGGTTAAAATGGGAATAAATTTATGTGACATACCAATTGACGGTGCCCGCGTAGGAGATATCCAAGCAGATAAAATCTACTGGGGCTCAACCGAAGTATATTCCCGCGAAGAATGGTATTTAACCTTTGTTGCAAATTCAGACGGAGGCTACCTTAGCCTTCTTCGATACGGCAATTGTTCACCATCCCTCCAATACTCAAGAGATAAGGTTTCGTGGACACAATGGGACCCATCATATAGCAATATATCACTTGAAGGCGGCAAACCACTATATTTAAGGGGGTATAATCCCGACGGACTCAGTTTCTCAGAATCAGAATACGTAACATTTAATATCGTAGGAGCGGGCGGTGTTCATTGCTATGGAAGCGTCATGTCCCTCATCAACGGCGATTCGTCAATAAAAACGGTCCCATCTCGTTATTGTTTCTATAGATTATTTTATAACAATACGCAAATCCTAAGCGCACCGAGATTTACAGCAACAGAACTATCCTTATGGTGCTACCGACAAGCATTCAAATATTGCAGCTCACTAACAACACCAATGGAACTGCCGGCAACAAGCGTACCCATTGGGGGGTACTATGAGACATTCCATTCTTGCACCGCGTTACAAAAAGCACCCAACCTGCCTGCTACCGCCCTAAGTGAATATGCATATTCGGGCCTTTTCAGAGACTGCAAGTCATTAACCGAGGCACCCGACTTACCTGCAACAACCTTGGCAGGATTCTGTTACAACTATTTATTTGCGGGATGCAACAAGATTAAAAGGGCACCTGACCTACCGTCGGAAACATTACCGCAGTATTGTTACAACTACATGTTCAAGGATTGCTCAAGCCTGAATTATGTAAAGTGCTTGGCCATTAACACATCAACAACAAACTGTACATCAAATTGGTTGTCGGGCGTTAGTTCCTCGGGAACCTTTATAAAAAATCCCAATAAAACAAATTGGCCCCGCGGAAATAGCGGGATACCAAGCAATTGGTCCGTAATAGATAATAGTTAAACAATAAAATGATATGGCAGAAAAAACATACGATGAAGTAAAACAAGTCATTGTAAATAATGTCTACGAAAACGAAGAAGGCGCAATAACAGGAAAGGGCCTTCAAGATACATTGATTGAGATGCTTGACTACAGCAAAGAGGGAACATCCCCCTTTAAAAATGGCACAGGCAAAAATTCCGCACAGCAAAGAAATACAGGTGCTAATGCAAGTGGGGCCAACGCCGTTGCCACAGGAAATCAAACCATAGCATCAGGAGATTGGTCCCATGCAGAAGGATTTAAATCAGCAGCAAGCACAGAAGCAGCACACTCAGAAGGAATAAATACGTCTGCATCTGGAATATGGTCACACGCCGAAGGAGACAGAACAAAATCATCGGGCAAATCAAGTCATGCAGAAGGAAGTCAAACCACGGCAGCAGGAGAATCATCCCACACAGAAGGCGCAGGCACTTCTACCACGGCTACTGCAAAGGGAGCACATGCAGAAGGCATAAACACAACAGCATCTGAAAAAAGAGCACACGCAGAGGGTTTTGGGACCACAGCAAGCGGAGACTCCGCACACGCCGAGGGATATCAAACTACAGCGTTCGGGGCCAACTCTCACTCAGAAGGGAGAAGCACTTACGCAGGTGGCGGGAGAAGCCATGTAGAAGGTTGTGGCACAGTAACAGGTACAGGAAAAGAGCCCACAATAACAGAAGATACCGCGAAAGGTATTTTTGCACATGCAGAAGGTAATGGCACCTTAGCAGAGGCCGCATCTTCACACGCTGAAGGCAAAGGCACGCGAGCAACCAACGAAGGGGAACACGCAGAAGGACAATATAACATCTCAAACACGGGCAATACAACAGCCGACAAAACACAACATTCGGTAGGTATAGGTACGTCCGAAAACGAAAGAGCTAACGCCTTTGAGATAATGAAGAATGGTGACGCCTACCTTTATGGCATCGGAGGTTACAATGGTACAACCATAACGAGCGCATCAACCCTGCAGGAAGTTATACAAGACAATCCATTTGAAAGCGGAACGGGCGCGAATAGTGCACAACAAAAAGGAACCGGAGCAAATGCGGTTGGTCCAAGTGCGGTTGCCGAAGGTGGTGATAATCTTGAAGGTGGCGAACCCGCTTCTGATGAAGAAAAACTTTATTCTAAAGCCGAGGGTTATGCTTCACATGCTGAAGGTGCCGCACATGCAATCGGAAGATACTCCCACGCAGAAGGCGGTGGTAAACATACTTATGCCAAGGGGACAGCTGCACACGTTGAAGGAAATCAAACTGAAGCAGAAGGATATGCCGGTCATGCAGAAGGGCAGGAAACTTATGCAAAAGGTTCTGTTTCCCACTCAGAAGGGTGGAAAACACAAGCGAGAGGTGCACGGTCACATGCAGAGGGTTATCTTTCACAGACCGCTGCAGATAATGCTCATGCAGAAGGTTTAGACACAAGGGCTTTTAATGAAGCCGAACACGCTGAAGGCGCCTACAATAAGTCCAATATAGGAAACTCAACCGCACAAAAAACAAGACATTCTGTTGGCATAGGAACGTCCGCCACTAGGAAAAACGCATTTGAAATAATGCAAAATGGCGATGCTTATCTTTATGGACTTGGCGGATACAACGGTACAAATGTTTCAGACGCAACAAAATTACAAAGCGTAATTAATAACAAACAGGACCGCCTCGAATTCGGCACCAACATAAAGACAATCTTGAACAAAGACCTTCTTGTTGAGCCAACCATTGACCTTGACATAACAGATTTGCAAACGCTAAAATTTACTACGCCCATTGCAATATCAGAAGACACCTCAGGCGGTACAAAATATGGGGCCATATATGAAGAAGCGACTGGGGGAGGATGGGTCAATGTAGTCGGGATGTCCACAAATGTGTTCGCACAAAAGATGGGCATCAACACAAATGAGTTCAGTCAATTTTTACAAGGTAACACCTCATATACAAGAATAAAATACCCGAGCGCACAAAAATCTAATTGGCAGAATATATCAACAATAACATCAATTACATGGCAAGGTGATTATGTTTATATCATTTTTGAACCGTTTGCACTTATATGGATACCGAATGAAAACACAATTACCCTTCAGGCCGCCGAAGATATCAGGGCGTTCTCCTTCCCTTTAACGCACTAATATTATGACTACAATACGTATAGTTGGAGCAGGGCTAACAGGAGCATCTATTGCATATTTCCTCAGGCAGAAGCAAATCCCCTGTGAGATATACGAAAAAAACGAGTCCATGGGCGGCATGTGCCGTTCTTTTCTACAAGAAGGAAGACGAATTGATTTTTTTGGTCCCCATATTTTCCACACTTCCAATGAGGAGGCGTGGAAAGTTATTACAGAGAACTGTCAAATAGAGCCTATCATACACAGAGTCAAGGCAATCCATAACGGTCAGGAATATACCCTTCCGATAAACAAGACAACCCTTAATGAAATGTTCGGTGACGAAGTTTTTACCACCGAACGGATGAAAATCCTTGAAGACATTTTCATAAAAAGCTACACAGAGAAGCAATGGCTAACAGAGTATAGCAAGGTTGATAAGAGCATCGTTAAGAGACTTATAATACGAGACAGTTACAATGATTCTTATTTTGACGATGAATTTGTAGGTAAAGCCACCAATGGGTCCGACGAACTTATACAAAACTTAATAGGAGAAACCCCCGTTCATTTCGGTGAAAGGTGTGTCATTCAAAACGACAGTGAAGATATCGTTGTGTGGACAGGTCGCATAGACGAAGGATTTGAGTATAAACATGGGGAAATTGAATTTCTCGGTAGAGTATTCAGCTTTAAAAAAGAGCCTTGGCTATACAATGTAGACGTGCTTAATTTTCCTGATAAAGAGCAATATTATATAAGGAAAACAAGATATGGTGACATTACATGCGAGGAAACCTCAGTGACAGGCAACAAGGAGAACGCCTTTTATTACATACCAACAGAAAGCAACCACGAACTATTTATGAAGTACAGAGCCGAACTACCGCCCAACTATATCTTAGCGGGAAGATTAGCCGAGAACAAGTATTACGATATGGATGATTGCATAATACGAGGGCAGGAAGTGGCGGAAGAAATTGGAAAAAAGATATGAAAGAAAAGATATCAATCATAATTCCTTGCTATAACGTAGAAAAATATGTGGGGGAATGTATAAAAAGCATAACCGACCAAACCTACGACCACAACATTGAGTGCATAATCATTGACGACGGGAGTACCGATGAAACGGGAAAAATCATTGACCGTACGGTTGACGAGTATATAAAAGACGGTGGTCCCATACACTTTATTGTCAAGCACACAGAGAACGGTGGGTGCGGCAGAGCAAGAAACATAGGACTTGGGCTCTGTACGGGTGAGTGGATTATGCTTATTGATAGTGATGACTCCTTGACCAAAGACGCCCTTGAACTTTTTGTAAAAAAGATAGAGGAGGACCCCACATACGACTACATACAATCGTCCGCATATGATATTTCTCTAAGCCCCAACATAAAGGCCACACCCGAACGATATTCAATGGACAGATATGAATCCGAATATCGCGGCTTTGATTGCCAAAGAATATTATACGACACAAGGCCTCAATGTCACGTTACCCCATGGGCAAAATTATACCGAAAAGAGGTTATTGGGGAAGAGACGTACAATGAAGCCCTTAAAAGTGATGACGACTTGGATTTCAACATGCGCGTGTGGATGAATGTCAAACACATGGGCGTTATCAAAGAGAGAACATATACAAGGAACAGAAGAGAAGAGGGCATCGTAGCGACCACCACAAACGAAAGAAGGGCAAGCAGTCGGTCCACGATAATGAAGTACGCACTAACACACTTCATATCAATGGGCCCCTATATTTTTTTGCGTTATTTTCACAACTATTATGCATCCTTGTTTAAAGTACAGACTGTTTATAATCCAACAATTATGCGAACGGCCAAGTCCATTCTAATGTATTTCAAATTGGACAACCTTGCAAGTCTAATACAAGAGGGTACGGAATGGATGACGGCACAAATTCCCGCACTAATAAGCGACACGCAGCACGAAATCGGCGAACATCACAAAGAAACGAACAAAAACGATAGTACCAAAGTCGCCCTTGTTGCAATGTGCAAACTTGAAAACCACTATCTAACCGAATGGCTCACTTACCACAGAGGATTGGGCTTTGATAAAATATTTCTGATAGACAACAACGACACTGAGGGGCCCAACAAAGAAAGCATTTACGACTTACAAACAGTCAACGATGGAATAGCAGATGGGTGGCTTGAGATATATCCACTTAACAATGAAAGGCACCTACAGCAATGCATCTATAGTAAAATATACAATAAAGAAAAGAGCAACTACGAGTGGTTCCTATTCTTGGATATTGATGAATTCTTAACTTTGACAGAGTCAACAAACGTACACGATTTTCTCAAAAGAGGGCGTTATAAGAACTATAATCTAATCCGTTTAATATGGAAAAACTATGGTGACAGCGGCTTGATTTATGTCAGAGACGGAAACTACAACCTCAGAGAACGTTTCACAGAACCATGCGGAGGAACTTGCGGTGTAAAATGTTTTGTAAAGAGCGTACCGACAGACGAGGTCCTCTTCCCATCACCACACACCGCAATACATGTAGGCACTCTCGCCTGCAACTCTAACGGTGATATCATTTACGATGTGAATGGTCATACCAATTTAGGCAAGGAAACTTATAACTTTGCATATATCGCCCATTATATAACAAAAACAGCAGAGGAGTTTGCCGAGACAAAACTCAAGCGAGGAGGGAGCGCACAGCCACTAATTGGCATTAGTACAAAATACACACCGGAATTTTTCTTCAGGTTCAACAAAAGAACCAAAGATAAAGAGAATTACCTATACCATTTCACGAAAAGCAACATTGCACCATTTAACGAAAACTCAAGTTTGTCGGAGATTAAAGAAAACCTGAAGAAAAACCTTAGTAGCTCTCAATGCCTAAAAATGATATTGAACAAGAAAATAGATTTGCTGAAAACAATCAATCAAGTATGTCGGAAACACGGGATTGTTTATTATGCATACAACGAGCTACTCCTTAATGCGATGCTTAACCGACCATCAAAAGCCAATATGGGTATAGACGTTGTTATGACTCGCAAGAATTACGATAAATTCATGTCCGTTATTAACGACGAACTTAATGAGACACAATATGTTTGCTACTCCCCCGAGACAACATTAAGTCTCGACACAATAACAAGAATAGTTGATACAACCACAACGCATATAGACAACCCCCTAATAGTTGACGCCATTCAGTACATTGGTTATATTGCAGGCATAAACGTAAAAATTTTTGTAATTGACAATGCGCCACAGGATAAGACAGAAAGGGAAGAATTCCTCAGAGAACTCAATAATATCAGGGCAGACCTACAATCTTTATTCAAAGAAGCAATTTTAACAGCGCAAAACGGAAAAGAAATAAGCCACATAAAAACCAAATACAATAAAGCAGCAAAACAATTTCTAAAGAAATGCAAGCAATATGATGGCGAAGATTGCTATGTCTTGGTAGAGACATCTTCAGACCCACAAAACACTATGATATTGGGACGAAACAATTGTATCACGTTCATAAAACCTTGGTTTTATACAACAGAAAAGAAACCCCTTCAGCAATTCGATATTGAAATACCCGTTCCCATTGGGGCAAACCATATACTAAACAATATCTTTAACAACAGCGACAACCAAACAATAGCAGAAAACATTAACGCACATTTTACCGACCCGCTAAAATCGTATAAAGACTATGCAGCAACAACAATCTAACTTTCAAACTATTTATTTGGGAAGAGCGATTCTCTTCCCATTTTTTTAGAATCTATAGGTTAGTTGATACAGATGCCAAGAATTAGTAAAGTAAAATTACCCAACAATACCGTTGCCGACATCTACGGTAAGAGTATTGTGTTAACATACGGACAGAAGCCTACGGAGGCACAGGTTAATGACCTGGTCGAGGTTTTTAGCGGCTCGGCAAATACACCGACCTTTATTAATTATACTGTTGGTGGCAATGTTGATGTCATGGTTCCCGCCACCATACAGGGGGACGATGGAACCTATGTTAATGTTTCGGGTATTTATGCTAACAATGACAACAGTGCCCACAGATTAAGAGTTCAACTAACACCCCTTTTTCCATATTCAGAAGTCAAGGCCGATTGGACCAAAGAGAGCCTTGACGGCGCCCACGTTTTTCTACCCGGCGACGGGGACCATAGTGGAGTACAGAAACACGGTGACAGCCTCATGGATATTGATGCAACAAGCTCCGCCCTAACAACCTCATCTTTGGTTGAGAACGCGGGCAACATTGCGGGCATTAGAGGTTACCATTGGAGTAGCGTAGATATAAGCTCAAAAACATTCACTTTTGATAGCGCAGTTACAGGATGGGCTGTAGGGGACACAATCTCTTCAATAGTTAGCGGAAGCCGATATGTAAACTTTGGTAAAATTACAGCAATCAACGATGTTAACGTAACCGTTGATACTCTCCCATTCTCGGCGGTTACCACTTCAAGCGTCTACGGCAATCAGGTGGCTTGCATAATGGACAAACCCGATTGTGGCGATTTTGATTTGGGCATAGCAGCACACGCAGAGGGTTTCAAAACAACCGCAACAAATAAATTTACTCATTCCGAAGGATATCTAACACACGCCATTGGCGAAATGGCCCACGCAGAAGGACAGGGGACCACAGCAATCTATACAGCCCACGCAGAAGGGCGCGACACAACCGCAAGTGGAAACTTCGCCCACTCAGAGGGCAGACTTTCAACCGCAAGCGGAGTCATCTCCCATGCTGAAGGTTATAATACAGAAGCAACAAGCGGTTCATCTCATGCCGAGGGTAATGGGTCAAAGACCGCAGGACAACAAGCCCACGCTGAAGGATACCTGACATTAGCATCAGGGGCAGGTGCACACGCCGAGGGCTCTTGGACAATTGCATCTGGAAGAAACGCACACGCAGAGTCAGGAAATTGGGTTGGATATATATACCCCGTTGGCGACGCAAACGCAGTAAGCTATACGGCAGCAATTGATAGCGACTACCAAGCCGAAATAGAAAAGTTTGGACCAACCGTTTTCTGCGACATTATGAAAACAAGCTTCATACGTGTCAACTCAAAAGTCGTAAGATTTACATCTTTTGCAATTAGTGGCAGCTCATTCACTTTTACCGTAGAAAGAACCCTATCCGCAACCGCTCTTGATGGCACAACAGCATTTGTTGCATCAACATCAAACGCATACGGCCCTGAAAGTCACGCAGAAACAGGTGCAAGAGCGTCATACGGTTCAAGAAGCCACGCAGAAGGACGAGGCTCAATATCCATTGGTTATAATTCCCACGTAGAAGGTCACGAATCAATTGGACGAGGAGAAGATAGCCACGCAGAAGGTTATAATACCGAAACGGGTGGTATTGACGACTACTCGGCAAACACCAAGACCGCAGGCACAACAAGCACCATTGTCCAAACAGATAAAAAGGGTGGTTTTGCACACGCAGAAGGTAATAGCACCATTGCATTTGGCCTCGCTTCGCACTCTGAAGGAACCCTGACTTTTGCAAAGGGTGAATCTTCACATGCAGAGGGTATAAGCACCATCACAAAGAACAAGAGTGAACACGCCGAGGGACAATTCAATGTCTCCAATAAAGCATCCGACACTTTTGGCAATTCAGGAAACACCCACACATCCATAGGTATTGGCACATCTGACACAGGTAGAACCAACGCCATTGAAATAATGGAAAATGGCAATACCTACCTTTACGGTGTTGGCGGGTATGACGGTACAACCATTTCAGGGGCAAAAACACTGCAGCAGGCAATATCGGAAAGCACACCGATGGTTTCCATAACATGGTCTGCACTGAAAACACAAAGAGACAATAGTCAGCTCATACCCGGTATGCAATATAGAATTACTGACTATAACTGCACAACCACAGAAACGGACACGCAATCAGCAGGGCACCAATTTGATGTTATTGTCGTTGCGGACGCAGTCAATAAACTTAACGAAAACGCAAGAGCCGCCATACACAGCGGAGACACATACTTTACCCAAGTGGACGCAAAATTAGGGCCATGGGAACTTAAATATTGCTTAGATAATGATATAAATAGATTTTCTTGGGCCGACAGTGGTTCAACGGGGAGGGGTGTTATTTACTACATGAAAGACGAGTGGAACAATGAATGCCCATATGATTTTAAGAATATTCAGTTCAAGAGGAATCTTACTCAAGGTAAACTTGATAACACTTCGGGGGTTGAAACATGGGTATATACGTTTAATGCTTACGATTTAGACTCTGAGAAAATAGAAGACGCCTCTGTTATAGTTGGAAGAGATGCTGATGACGACATGACAGAATATTGTTTTGGAAATACAATAGCTCCATACCACAGAATATACAGCGCAATTGACGTTTCGTTGATTCTTAACAATACCGTCTTTTTAAACATATCTCCATCCTTTGAGTGTTATTTTAATAGATTTGGAGAAGACTGCTACGGCAACACCCTTGGATTTAATTGTTATATCAACGCTATTGGGGACCGGTGCACAAACAATACCTTTGGGAACAAGTATCGTTTCAACAACCTTGGGAACGATTGTGGCGCCAACAGATTCAAGGAGGGGTGCAATTCCAACACATTTGGGAATAATTGCAGCAACAACACCTTTGGAGAGTATTGCACCTCCACCATCCTTGAAAAGAATTGCAGCAACAACACCTTTGGAGATTATTGCGCCTACAACAGCCTTGGAAATTATTGCGGCAACAATAGTTTTGGAAATTTTTGCGACGAGAACAGCTTTGGAAATAATTGTGGCGGCAACAGCTTTGGAGATAATTGCGACTACAATAGTTTTGGAAATTTTTGCGACGAGAACAGCTTTGGAAATAATTGTGGCTACAACAGCTTTGAAAATAATTGCGGCGGCAACCGCTTTGGAAATAATTGCTACGGCAACAGCTTCGGAAATGCTTGCAGCAACAATAGTTTTGGAAATAATTGTGACTACAACAGCTTTGAAAATAATTGCGGCGGCAACCGCTTTGGAAATAATTGCTACGACAACAGCTTCGGAAATGCTTGCCGATACATAAAATTCGTCAACGTCGTTGGCAGCGTATTGTCGTATTATCGGGATATAATAGTAGAAAATGGTAATCAGTATATAAATTTATATTGTACATCCACAACAAGTAGCAACTCCCCATACCGTAATGTAAAAATTGCTCAGGGGGTTAATAATACAAGCACAACGAAAACGATAGCAGACCCCAACGTAAACCAAGACTATCAGACGGTTTATCAGCCCGCCAACAGTCAGATAATATCAGTTTAGAAAGATACAAAATGAAAACGGAAAACAATATATTGTATTTGTGCGACGAAGGCAAAGTTTTTCGCCGCAAATCAGATGGATTCATAATGGGAGACGGCCTTTGTTTGGGAATTAAAGACACCATAGAAAACTACGAAGAGATTGACAATCCCGAACCGACAAAAGCAGCGGAAAGCGCTGAAGAAAAAGAAGAAGAAAAAATGCAAGAAGAGTAATGAAGATAAAGTTAAAGACAGAAACAAGTGAACCTTTAATACTCAACGATAGCAATGATAGCAACATTGTTAATGTAACTTCAACCGCCGATATCTTTGTAAAGAAGGTTGGAGGCTTCACGGGCAATAACACAGGGGACTCCAATAGCCTTAGCGTACACGTGGATACCACCAAACTAACAGATAGCGAGTGGGATTACATCTTTACTATAACACCACCTTCCAATAAATTCATCACCTACTTGGCGGTGGATGATTTCCCTGACGACATACTTCCCGACATTCTTAACGAGAGCGGATTTGACACACTGCAGGAATATATTGATTATTTGTGCACCCACGAAATGGACGAATTCCCGATACCAATGCAAAGTAGCGACTTCTTTATGCAAACGGGTACAAGTTTAGAATACGAAGGGGAAACTTATTCACTATATCGTGCTTATTGTTATGCGACTGGAAATGTAGCCGCATCGGGTCCATATGCCCTCTTGTCTCCCAATGCAACAGAGGATGAGTTGAAACCAACATCAATGGAGGCTGACGTAGATAATCGCAATTGTCCATTCCCCATCCTTGCAATGACTGAGGACCTGACCGGTAACCCCTACGATGACCCCCAACACAACGACAACCACTTCCCGCTCATACAAGTCAAGTCAATAGAACATATTACGCACCCGTTGGACCCCGCCCATTCCGCAGATACCCCGACAAAAATTATTATGGACGATTTTAGTGAGTACAGCATATATGCAACCATGCTTGAAAATGGATGGTGCAAGGATTTTGATAGTTTCATCAGTTATATTAAGCAAAATGGCTATTCTGATTATTGCACCTATAAAAATACGCACACAGCAATAGAGTATGAAGGGGAAACATATAATCTGTGGGTAAACAATGGCGATGACAGGTGGGGCGGATTGATACCACAGGACATGACATTAGGGGAAATCTACAGTCACTCAATTGAATGTGACAGCAAGAACTACTACACCAAATGGTGCCCCTTTGTAGTAAGGTACGATTGGGATAACAATGAATTTTACACCAATGAAGATAGCCCCGCAGACCGTATAAGTAATGTAATTTGTGTCTGGTAAGTATGAAACCGATAAAGACTTTTAAAATAGGGAGCAGAGCATTCTTTGAGGGGATGCAAGGGTACGAGCCGAAGGATACAGACGAACTCTGTATCATGGACGAGTTTGTTCTAAAGGGAAACTCCTTACACGCAAATGGTTTACACGGTAAGGATGTATTCTTTTATAGGAATATGAGCAAGGAGGCATTTATTAATGAAACCCTCGAATCTTCACTCGCAATGAAGGCAGGGAAGTTTTTGGTTCCCGAATTCGCGAAGCACCTCGGCCTTACAATGGACGACCTTCGCACCCTTGAACCGAAGATAAGGCAGATGGACAAAAAACACTCCTACGAAAAGGTAATCTTTGATTCCTATTTGGAGAATGGAGACTTTTATCTTACTGACGAGCAAAGGAAAAGGGCCTTTGAAATATATTTAGACGAAAGAAAGTAAGTATATGGCAGCAGTAGACACAATAAGACAGTTTGTTATAAACACACTGAAAACATTCTACGCCAAGCTAAAGGAAAAGGAAATGTCCCCTTTAACCCTAAGCGCACGGCCTGAAAATATAACGGAAGGTACGGACACCGAGTTCGTTACCTACTTTGGTGTTACACCCAAGGAACTTTTGGATAGGGGATGGGGGCAATTTCTTGACGGGACAGAGTCCCATGTTTATCAAATTGCGGGGAAATATCCCACAGAATTAGATGACAACGTTTTCCTTGTTGATTTTGGTGATATTGTTATTGATGGTGAATACGATAGCACAAATGATACATGGGACATTGTAAATATCACGAACAGAACCCCCGTAAGCACAATACCCGAAACGGGTTCAACAACGAATCTGACAACTGTCGGTGCCATTAGAAATTATGTATCAGCCCAAAAGTCATATATAGGAACGACGGAAACACAGTCCTCCCCCGCAGCACAGGCGGTAACGGGGCTCATAAGCACAACATACGGCACGACCGCAGGAGACAAGTGCACGGAGATATATGACAGCACAAATAAATGTTTGAAATTTGTTTTTGAGTAAAGGATTATGGCTCTATTAGTATGGTTACCCCTTAATGGAAATCTCAACAATCAAGGGTTGAGCAATGTAGCCGTATCCAATAGCGGAGCAACCGTAAACGATAACGGAAAGATTGGAAAATGTTATGAATTTAATATAGCAAGTTCGCAATCAGGTACCAAGTACATGGAACTCAACAAAAATGTTTCCGAATTATTTCAATCGGGCTCATCTTTTTCTTTGGCGTGCTTTGTTAAAGTTAGCGGAGATTTATACTCTAATGGTTGTGGTGTTATTGAATGTGCCATATATAAATCGTCCGGTTTTTCCTTAGACCTACGCAGGCTAAGCAACGGGAAGTGCGTATTAGGAATGAAATTAGCAAATAACGGGGAAGAACAAGAATGGAATTCCGGCGTAAAGATAGAAAAAGATATATGGTATCATATATGTGGGACATTTGATTCAATAACTAATAAATTCTCAATGTATTTGGACGGCGTTTTACGCGCAACATTTACCGTAGTCAACTTATCATCCCCGTGGGTAGCCGCAAACACGCCAATAGGTATAGGAAGAGGAACACAAGGTGGATGGGGGTATACTCTACCGGGGTATTTAAACGATGTTCGCATTTACGACCATTGCCTGAGTCCAAAGGAAGTAAAGGAAATAAGTCAGGGTTTGGTGCTGCATTATAAGTTAACCCCCACCAATTTAATCAAAAACGGGTGGGGCGGTACAGAAAATTGGCCAAATAATCCACAAAAAATCTCAACAGTTGTTCCCGAAAATATAATAGGGGTCACCAACTCATATTCAAATATAATATCAAAAGAACACATCCCAATAATTCAAGACCACAGCTACACTATGAGCGCATGGTCGTGGAAGGGAACAAGCACAAACAAACTACTATATTTAACGCTCGTTCCTTTTGATGTAGACAATCTGCAGATTTTTTCCAACCAACACGGTGGCGCTTTTGCACAGAATAGCTTGACAACAATATCCCAAGACCTTCATAGCGGAGATACCGTCGTTCATTTAACAGACGCGAGCGGATGGACAAATCCGACAACACACCAATATAACGTTGCAATTTTTGGTTACAAAGATAGCACAGGATATGTTTATCCGGATATGGTTTATACAAGGCGAGTTTTCAAGTTTGGTACAACAACAGATAAATCAAATATTGATGTTGAAAACAAACAAGTTACTCTTTTGACAGCTTATACAGGCCAAACAATCCCCGCAGGAACATCAATTTGCCTATCAAGCGACGGTGGCACCTACTATTATCCCACCGTAGCAACCGGAGGGGACGATTGGATGTACCTAACAAAAACCTTTGTTCCCCAAGATATTAAAATGCTTGTTCCTGCACGATATGTGACTGTATATGCTGCGTTAAATACAGGACAGTGGACAACTGCCCTAACACTCATAGATAACACCGCCGAATCAACGGTCTATGATTGCTCGGGGTTTGGTAATAACGGGACAAGATATGGTAACATTCAATTTCTAAAAGATAGACCAAGATATCTTAGCGCAAGCGATTACTACGATAGTGCCTGTGCAATAGGCATAGGCAACCTTTCCCAAATGGTCCCCGAAGGCATCTTCACATTCAATCTATGGTTAAAAAAAACAACAGACGTATGGAGTGAAAAACCATGGGAGACGATTTTAGGCGGCCCCTCAGGTTTTGAATTAGAAAGTAAATTGGGTGGCACAAAAAATGCCTATATACATCCATATAGTTGGGGTGGTGGTAACACAACAACCCCAAACGCCTATAGTATTGCTTACGACCTCGACAAATGGAATATGGTAACGATGGTCAGGGATGCATCAAATACAAAATTCTACCTTAACGGTGAATTGAAAGTAACGGGTACAAGGTCGTCAATTCCATCAGGGGATTATTTTATAGGCGCATGGAAAACGGCAACACAACAAAACTACAGAGGATATCTCTCCGATGCTCGCATTTACGCCACCGCTCTTTCAGCAGACGATATTAAAGACCTATATAACACATCCGCATCAATACATAATAATGCATCAGCAGAAGCATTTGAATTTGTTGAAGAATCAAGCGGCGATACGCAGGTCACAAAAACGGGGATTTTTGAGGGCAAAGACATCAGAGAAATCTCCAAAAACCTATTTAACAAAGAAGAGGTTACGTTTAATTCGGCAAACTATGGGAGTTATGGCCCCAATGCGTTTGAGATGAAGCCTTTATACGGAAAAGTATGTCCCAAGAGGTCAATTCCAATCAAACCTGACACTTATTACGTGTTGAGTTATGATGAAACACAAGTAACAATTAACGCGAATGCATTTAACACCGTGTTTTGGGACATAACGGGAACAAGGAGTTTGGCACAGTTAACCACTAATGCAAACGGGCTCGTTAACAAGAGAAAATTTAAGTCACCCGCGGATGCCTATTTCGTATCATTTTCCAATTACGGGACCCTAACAGAGGCACAACAACAGACATTGGTGAATACGCTACAGTTTGAGGAAGGCGAAACTTGGACAGAATATCAAGAACACAGCATTACAAATGCCGCAATATATGAAGGCAAAATGGAGGCAAAACAAATTATTGAAACGTAAGAGAATATGGCACAGTTAAAAAATATCATAGTTGAGGGTGAATCAAGATTAATTGGCGACGTTAATGCCAATAAGATAACCGCATCAAGTTTTGTTAACCCCAATGGAACATCCAATGACTTTCTTAAGGCAGATGGGTCTTTGGACAGTAACACATATATAACAAGCGATTACCATGATTCGACAAAACAGGACAAGCTTAGCGAGGGTGATGGTACGGTAGAGATAGCAAACAACCAACTGTCTGTCAATTACGGCGCAGGACTTACGGAGGAAGGCGGTGAACTCGTAAGCAGCACTTTCGTTAACGGGACGGGAGCTAATTCAGTAGTTCAGAAGACGACCAACGGGGACAACACGGCCGGGGGAACAGACTCTTTCGCCGCCGGACGAGGGAGCAAAGCAAGTGGAAATGTTTCACACGCGGAGGGACTTGGCACCGAAACACAAAATATCGCGGAACACGCGGAGGGACAACACAATAAATCCAATAAGGTCAGTTCAGGAACAGCAGAACAGAAAGCAGCGGGCTCCACAATACATTCAGTAGGGATAGGTACAAGTGAAAATGACAAGAAGAACGCCTTTGAGATAATGCAGAACGGTGATGCCTACCTTTATGGCGCGGGCGGATACAACGGGACCAACCCAACATCAGCAAGCACCGTACAATATCTATTAACACATTCGGCAGAGGTTCCCATTATGGAGAAGACATTCAGCCCAATTACTTGTGCCGCCAACAATCAGAACGAGGCATGGGTATATTTTATGAATGTTGTGCCCAAAAGCGATAACTTCTATGAGCCATGGTATATACGTTATAATTTAAAGATAACCACAAACAATACTATTTTGTTAGGTGAATACGATTGTATGATAGGGATGGGGGGAGCAACCTGCACATATTCATGCTTCAACAGACTTGGCAATGCAAGTTATTTTCCCTCCTACAATCATATTATTGCAACATATGACTCCATAGCCAAATATGAAAACAGGGCGACAAACCCCGTAAAAATTGGTGAAAGAATTCAGGACTCATATAGCGCCGCCACCGCATCAAGAACATTTGAGATTAAGGTATTTGAAATATATAATTGCGATGTAGCTTTTACTTCACAGGTAGAATTATTCAAAAATGTATACACTGCAGCAAAATATGGGGTAAGCGCACAAATCAACGCCACAGCCAACGGCCTTCAAGAAACGAGTGACCAAAATACAGTACCCCATCAATTATATGAGTACTACACAAGATATCAGATTCACGACACGAATACCCCCCTCTACCGATATAAGATATTTGGCCTTGACTCAAAGAGGAGAATAGTACCGTGCAACATAACCAATCAAACAAGCGACACGGTTATAGCAAAGACCGCGTGCGGAGTTCCTATGGTTGTGTCAAACGGCTTAAGGTACTATATGACCACCACCACAGTGACAGCAACGACCGTATATACACCAGCAGCAGTTATATACCAACAGTACACAACAAGCGACTCCCCCCGAAAATATAACTTCAACGAAACAGCATTTCCGCCATATACGGACTACTACTTCCAAGGCTCGTACAATCCAAATACAGATGAGTTTACCTTGGATACAAGCACTGCCGACAGTTACTATACCACAATACCTATCTCAGCGACGACAGGGTTTGACACATACTTTACGGAAGGTAAATATTATTGGTATGTTGGTGGTACGGGGCCCGACACATCCTTCAACTTTACAATTAGCCACCCTCTTTATATTTTCAAGGGAGGGAAACTTATCCCTGCACAAAATTACGAGAACCCTGTATTTGTTGCTCAATACGGGGCCACAACCTTTGACGAGCTCTCAAGAGCATATAATGACGGAAAATCCGTATTTGTTCAAATGACCAATTGGCATCCATCTCCTTGGAATATTGGACGCGCCGATGATGGCTTTAACGGCAGTGTGCCATTAATAGAAATTGCCTCCGGCGTGGCACATTTTAGCACATTAGTATTCGCGAACAATGGTAATGATGCAAGCAAGAACGGTATTTGCAGAATTGATGTTATATGTAATGAGGGCTCAACGTGGAGTAGAGACATAGACGAAACCTATATATACACATCCCCCACACAGAGCGAAATTGATTCATTATTTGATGAGCCCACGCCGCCAACACCGGGAAGTAGCACCAAAGGAGATGGCGGATATACGCCCGGCACGAATGAGGCCGTTTTTGCGGGGTTTGTTATGGGACAAACACAGAGTGGTGCAGCGGGAGAAATACTGTATGGAACAGGAACAAATTACAACAGCATCAAGAACGAAGACGGGTGCACACTAATGGACACCAACGGTCAACGGTTATCCTACATAACGACTAGTAGCACAGATGATTCTACGTACATAACACTCTCCAACGGCGGAGAATTATCGATAGATATGTATCAACAGAGTCTTTGGGAATACACAGATTAAAACACAACAAGCTAATGGATATATTATATATAATAGGCGAAGGATGTTCTCAATGCAATAATAACGAATTGAGATACTCCCTTCGTTCCATAGAGAAATACGGAAAGGGTGTTGACCGTGTGTTTGTTGTTGGGTATTGTCCCGAATGGCTAAGCAATGAGGTTATAAAAATACCTTTCAAACAACCGCACGCAAAGAAAGAACAGAACGAGGTCGAAGACCAAAACAACCTTTCAAGAAAGCACGCCAACATTGCCGCATCCCTGCTTTATGCGGTTGATAATTCAGATATTGGAGACGAATTTCTCGTTAGCATGGACGACCATTTTTACATTAAAAATGTTGATTTTGACCATTATCCTTTTTATTGTAAGATATGCGGGGACGATAACAAATTCCCCATGGAGGGAGAAACACAATACAGAAAGTTATTGACAGCAACAAGAAGGGAATGCGAAAGAGACGGTCTAAGTGCATACTATTTCTGCATTCACAGGAACATGCACCTTTCGCGAAAGTCAATAAATGAATGTAGGGATATCCTTGAAGCAGATATAAAGAAGCCAAGACCCCTTGAAACCTTTGGCTATTTGATTAATTATAGATACACAAAAGACAAGGACTTCAAGATACGCTTTACACACGATTGTAAACTATTGGGTGGATGTGACTGGTGGATGGCTGACCCAAACAAGACCGAGGTGATTTCTACGGCAGATTTTAAGGAAGGTACCGGATTAGACTGTCTTCTGAACGGACTATTTATTAATAAGAGCAAATACGAAGGATAACAATGGGTAGAACTATAAATTACATAACGCTTACTAACCTTTCAAGATTCTTCACCGACCTAAAGAATTGGCTGCCATTTACAAAAGGAAGTGGTGCAAAATCAATGGTAAGTGGGAACAATAGTTCGGTCAAAGCAACAGGTAATTATTCAAGGGCGTTTGGCTATTCGGATGCCAATAGTAGTAGCGATGGCATTATCGCATCAGGTGAGGGTAGTTTCGCTGCGGGATATGCGAATAATGGAATGATAAGCGCAAGCGGCAACGGGGCTCGTGCAGAAGGTTATACGAGCGATAGTTATGGAGATATAACCGCATCGGGCAATGGCTCGCATGCAGAAGGTGTTGGAACTACTGCTCAAAATCTTGGAGAGCATGCCGAAGGCGTCTGTAATATATCAAACAAAAAGACAACAGGAACAAAGGCAGAACAACGGGCAGGAACAACACAACACAGCGTGGGCATTGGTGAGAACGATGCCAATAAAAATGCCTTTGAGATAATGCAAAATGGCGATGCTTATTTGTATGGATTAGGTACTTATAATGGGACTAACCCTATAAGCGGAACTAACGACATAAAAACTATCATAAACGCAAAGCTTAATAGCGCAGATTTAGTTACTTTTAATCTTATTTCTCAAGCCGAGTTTAACCAAATATTTAATTAGATATGAATATAAAAGAAATATTACAAGGTATAAAGAGTTGGGTTGTTACTAAACTCAACCAAAAACAAGAAGTCCTTGTATCAGGTACTAACATTAAGAATATAAATGGAACAAGCATTCTTGGCAGTGGAAACATCACATTTCCGACAAGTGATGATATCGCCACCACTACAGAAATTGACTCTCTCTTTACTATAGAGGAAATAATAGTCAATCTATATAACTATGGCGGAGGTAGTTCAATGGGAACGACAGATTGGGATGGTGGAGGCTCCGATATGACTCCATATATAGGTGGAGATTATGTGTTTACGTTAATTGACGCCGATGGTGGTGGTTATATAGCCAACCGTGCTACTCCCGACCCATCGCAGAGTTCTGATACTGAGGTCGCAATAAAAATTGACGACGGAAACTATATATATCTAAATATAATGTCTGAGTGGAGTGTGCAAAAATAAATGTAACCATAATGACTAATAGAAGAATAAGTTAACAAAATAAAATATTATTTCTCAAATGAGTAAATTAGTAGATTTAGTCGGGCTTTCAAGGTTCTTATCTAATCTTGATAATCGTTTTATAGGGGTTCAAAAAGGTTCTTTTAATTACGAAAATTCGATAACCTTCTCAGGGGATGGAATTGGGCTATTGTGTCTTTCCGACCCAACGAGCACAAGATATTGTATCTTATTAATCAACTTGGATAGGACAGGTACTGATGCTGTTGAAATCATCAGTCTTTCTAATAGTATAGACGATTCAGAAATCATTGCAGCCGACCCTGATGCAATGGGAGAGAGTGCGTGGATTTTTAATAATATGGGTAATGGCGAGCTTCTTGAATACACATTTATACCACTGTGTGCAAACGACAATATTAGTGTTATCGACGGCGGGTACACTTATGACATTGGTTACGTAACAATTCCCATTAAAAAAATGGCAACTACCGACGATAATAAGGTCTTTGTGGCGACTTATGGGGAGACAACAGCGCAAGAAATTATAGATGCATATAATGCAGGGAAGTTGGTGATATGCAACTATTCCAATCGAACCTACACGTTGAGCACCATATCCTCGGGTGACTATATATATTTTAACGCCGTCATATCTGACAGCACTACCATCTTTCTTCGCGTTGCAATATCAAACAATAGTTGGATATCAAGTGGTGGAACGATAGAAAAAGCAAGCAACAAGCAAAAGACCACTCCCACATCAACCGACCTCACAAGCACGGACAAGTACCCTTCTATGAAGATTATGGCAGACTACGTAGACAGCAAACTTGGCAATATAGAAACTTTATTATCAAATATATAAGATGTTATGAGTGTAGAAACAGAATATCAAAGAATACTAACTGCGAAATCTAATATTAAAACAGCTATTGAAGGGAAGGGAGTAACCGTCCCTTCTACTACAAAGATTGACGGATATCCAAGTTTAATAGACAGTATCCCTACTGGTGGTGGGGGTAGTAGCAAAATACTTAATAAACTGAACGGAAGGACAATTATAGCAACTGATTTTACCGGATATGCCAGTACATCGGCTTCATTTACATATACGTATGAGTTCAGTGAGCAACCTATAATGGGTACGATACTGTTAAAAACAGGTGTATGGGGAGCCAGCACTAGTAATCACTATGGAGACCCGGTTCCAAATACCACCTATCATAATTTCTATAGATTTCATGTTTTTAACCAAGACTTTACGTTAGGAGTAACTAATGTCTCAGAAGATTTTGCTCCATCTCCAAATTTACAATCAGGTAAGGTTATTACTTCAGTAACATTGGACCACCGATACGGATTGAATTTAACTTTAAATGGAAATACTATATCAGTACAAAGACCCGCAGGCGATAGTCGAATTATGTGGCATAACGAAACTGAAACAATTGTTGTTGGATATAAGTTTCAGGATGGGAGTTATGACTTTGACACATTCTTTGTTCAACAATGTAATGTAGCATGTTTTGTTAAAGGTACAAAAATAACACTCGCGGATGGCACTAGGAAGAATGTGGAAGAACTGGATTATAATGATGATGTGGTAGTGTGGAATTTTGATAATGGTAAGTCCACATCTACAAAGCCGTTGTGGATTACAAAATCAGGGTTAACTACTGATTCTTATACTAAAGTAACGCTGTCTGATGGCACTATTCTGAATTTATGCGGTCCTCAATCGCATCGATTGTTATGTCTTGAAGATGGCAAATTTGCATATGCTGTTGATATGGTTGGCAAACACACATTTAAACAGAATGGAATGATTATAGAGGTAGTATCCACAGAAATTGTTAATGAGCAAGTCGAGTTCTATAATGTGATTACAGATTATCATATGAATCTATATGCAAATGGTATTCTCACTTCTTGTAGGTATTCAAATCTTTATCCCATTAAGGATATTAGGCATAGTATGTTAATGAAATATGAAAAAGACGGACGCGAAATCATTCCTTTTGAAGCGTATGAAGGAAAGATTGACAGAAAATGGTATGACGGACTGAGACTCGGAGAACAAACTATTCCTATTGAAGAAACAATAAAATATATCGAGAGGTTGGAGGCTCTAAAGAAGTAATATGAAAATCTTAAACGACATAACGAAGACAGAGGTTGGTTGGATAGCACCTGATGGAGAGGTATTTGGTTATCCAATGTATATCTATGGTTCACAAGACCATGAGGAAATGGCAGATTACATAAAAGAGATACATGGCTTCCCCGATGCTATTGTTGAAAAGTATGGCTATATCAAATATTCTGTTCTAAGGATTGCAAAGGCATATAGATACCATATGACACAGGAGCAAAAACAAAAAGTTCTTGAGTTTATGGATGCCAATAATCTTGCTGAAATCGGACTTGGATATCCCGGTAACTCTGTCAGTAGAGATGAATTTGATTCGATGCCAACAGAAGAAATCGACTACCGTTGTGGAGGAATAATGTTTCAGGAATAATTGAATGTAGACTATTTATTTAAAAAACAGAGAAACGATGAAAACACTTGTAGAACAAATAGTAAATCGCGTAATGGCGACTTTAAAGGAGTCAAAAGGCGAGAGAATGGCAAATCCCCCACAATCGGGAGAAACTGTTGATTTAGGATACCAAGAGAAGATTGACCTTGCAAAGCAAATTTTAGATTACGGAGACTTCCCTATTTATTCGGCAGAAGCACCGTACGAGAGCATCTCAACAGTCAACAATGCAGAGTGGTTGGGTGATGTTTTGAAGGACATTTTTGTCGGCCCCGTTGGGGCACTTCCAAGAGAAGGCGAAATGCCTGTGTTTAAACTTCAAGACAATAGTTCTAAAAAGTTTTATTTGATTGACCTAAGTGAGTAGAAAAAGAAAAGCCGCGGGATTTCTCCTGCGGCCTTTTTGTTAATAGAGCAACACTATTTTTGAGTTGCGCGGTATTTGTACTTTCCAATCATTTCTGCAAGGTCATCAAGAATGTTGTGTAGCCCATGAAATTTTTTCTCGTCATCAATGGTCTTGAAGAAGGCGTCAAGGTCATCCCCCAATTCATCAAGCATTGAAAGAAGTGTTTCAGCATTAGGAAGAACGGGCAGTAGCTGTCCAATCTTCACCTTTTTACCCTCCATGCCCATAGCGCATTCGGCGAAGCGGTCTTCTATATCGCAAAGGTCATCCTCTATTTCGTCACAGAGTTTATGTATGGCATTGCTGTCAGTATTCCAATGAATTTCCTTTATACGGATTGTGTATCCGTGCAGGCAACAAAGAAAGTCTATAATATTCTTTTTCATAATAATAAAGTATATTTTAATATAAATAGTTTGTTTTTCTCATTTTTTCTTCATATCTTTGGCGAAAAGTAGGAAAATATCATTATGCGAAGCGTATCTATAGACGATAAGTTATACGGAGACATCAAGGATTACTGTGATATTAATAATCTTCGCATGAGGGAATATGTTGAAACCCTTATTAGAAAATCCTTCATGGTGGACAAATACGGTGCAACACCATTCGCAAAAGAGATACACAGCATTGACGCCGAACCTGCCACGAAAGAAGAACCAAAGGAAGAAATACCAACTACGACAATTGAACCACAGATAAAGATTGAGGAAAACCCCGAGGATATTATTGTAGAAAAACCAAAGGAAGAAATTCCCGTCGTAGAGAATAAGCCACAAAGAAGAATTAAAAAATTAAATTAGTTGGGAAGAAATGGCAACTAAAGTAGGACAGAATTCTAATGTTTGGGTGGTATGGAATGTACTACCCGTGGATTATAGTGAGGATAAACTTGAAGAGATACGTTTGCGTTTTGCAAAGAAGTATTCTATTGAACCCTCTCAGGTAAAAGTAATGCCCAATTACTATACCAATGAAGGTGGGGAGTCTGTATCTCTTAATCAATCCGCGATTAACAATATTCAGGACCCGAAGTTCCAACAGGAATTGTTCAAGCAGTATTTAGAGGAAAAGGGTATTACTGATTATGATTGGGAGGAAATCTTAAAGATTGATAGCCAGATAAACTCACAGATAGACTATGATTCCTACGAGCAGGGAAGACGCTATAAGTTAAAGTGGATTGATTGGTCCAACTTCCTCTCCTATGGTCCCAACAACCATTTTGACTTCACGAAACTCAAGGGATTGGTTCTTCTCAACGGAACCCCCGCAAACCAAAGTGGCAAATCAACCTTCGCATACGACCTACTCCACTTCTTGTTTTTTGGCCGCACAAAGTCGGGTAAAGCAGAAGTCTTATCGGAATACTTCAATAGATACCTTCCCAACGAAACAGAGTTAAAGGTGGAGGGCTGTATTGAGGTGGATGGTATTGATTATGTTATCCGCAGAACGCTCACCCGTCCCGCAGCAGGGAAAAAGACACGCACGGTTACACAGAAAGTAGAATATTTCCGAGTATGTGATAACGGTGAATTGGAGGACCTCGCCGAGATGGAAGACCTTCGCGGAGAAAACAATGTCAAGACCACCAAGGCCATCAAGGAAGCAATTGGCAACGAACAGGACTTTGACCTTGTCATTTCAGCAAATTCAGACAACCTTAAAGATTTAATTAGTCTCAAAGACACCGAGAGAGGAAGGCTCCTTTCAAGATGGATTGGTCTTATGCCCATAGAGGACAAGGATGTCAAGGCCCGCGAAATGTGGAATAAGACAATCAACGTCAAGCGCGTATCTTCCTTATATAATAAAGAACAACTCAGCATTGATATTGATGGGTTGAATACCTCTATTGGCGAAAAGCAGGGGGAGATTGAGAGATACAAGAAGATTGCCGAGGAAAGTAATGCCAAGATTACCGAGGAAGGAGACAAGAGGGATAAACTCCTCGCTTCCCTTCAGAAAGTGGACGAAACTATTGCCAATACCGATGTTACCACAGTAGAAAGACAATTGGAAGACCTCACCGAAAAAGGAAAGACGCTTGCTGCATCCATAGAAGCCCTCAAGGCAAGCATAGCAGCATACGGAGATGTTTCCTTCAATGTGGATGAATATCAGGGTCAGCAAAACGAGAAAGAAGGAATCATAGAAGAGATTGTCACCATAAAGAGTGCAATAAAGACACTCAAGGATACAAATAAGTCTCTTGCCGAAAGCGAATATTGTCCTGTATGCCACAGGAAATTTGATAATGTGGATAATTCCGCAACAATAAAGGACAATGAAAATAAAATCAATGCCCTTATTGCCAATGGAGTGGAAAAGAACAAGCGCAAGGAAGAGTTAGAGGCCTCCCTAACAGAATTGGAGAAGCGCAGAAAGCTCAATTTTGAAAAGAACAAGGCAGAAGTACAGCTTTCAGCACAACAGGTTAATCTGACACAGTTGAGAAGCGACTACAAGGAAAAGAAGGCAATTATCAAACAGATTAATGACAACAAGGAGGCAATTCGTCGCAACAATGAGATAAATGCACAAATAAATATTGTTAAAGCTAATATTTATACTGAAGAGCAAATTCGTAACAACGCGAACAACGAAATTACGATTAACTCAAGAGATATTGTCAACATGCAGAACCAAATAAAGGAGAAGCAGGTGTTGATACAGAAAATTTTAGAAGAAGAGAAAATTGAGAAGAATTGGAAAATTTACCTGCTACTGATAGGTAAGGATGGTATTTCCAAGATGGTACTGCGAAATGCACTACCCATTATCAACAGCGAGTTAAATCGCCTTTTGGACGGTGTTTGTAACTTTGACGTGTTGGTGGAGATTAACGAGAAGAACGATGTTGAGTTCTACTTGGTCTCTGACGGGGTAAAACAAAGTTTGGCAAGCGGTTCAGGTTTTGAACAGACTGCTGCATCTTTGGCATTAAGGGTGGTTCTTGGAAATATGTCGTCGTTATCTAAACCACCATTCCTCCTTTTGGATGAAGTTCTTGGTGGAGTAGCACAGGAGAATTATGACAACATTAAAAAACTTTACGATAAAATTTTGGCGAATTATGACTTCATTTTCCAAATTACGCACCTCAATAACGAGGTTGTGGATTGGCATGATATGACGGTAACGGTCAGCAAGGGTAAGGACCACATTAGTCATATCTCCCAAGTATAAGAGACTATGTTTAACTTAAATGCTAAGAACGAAGAATGACAACAATGTCTATGACAAAAGCGCCGAAGTTTACATCAATGATATAGTAAACATTAAGCCACTGAAAAAGAGCGAGGAATATCGCATTTGGAAGAAATATAAGGAAACGGGCGATATATCCTTAAGAAACAAACTTGTTACGAGCAATCTTAAATTTGTAATGAAGGTTGCAAAGGAATTCCGAGGAAGGGGACTTTCATATCAGGACCTGATAGAAGAAGGCAATTTGGGTCTTATAAGGGGGATTGAGAAGTTCGACGGGAGCAAGAATGTAAAGGTTATCAGCTATTCTGTGTGGTGGATTAAGCAAGCCATAATGGAAGCGTTGGAAAAACGAAATCAGTCCGATTGCGAGGACCTTCCATATGATTACACAAGCAATGATTATTACGAAAAGGAGGAAGAATCTTCTTGTGTCAGCACCGAATATATAAGCGACGATAAGGAAGGGGAGGAAGACCCCCAAAAAGCCCACTTAAAGGAACTCATGGCTTGCCTAACACCAAGAGAAGCCGATGTTATTTCAATGTATTATGGCCTCAACGGTGAAACCCCTCTGAACTTGGAAGATATCGGCACGGAAATAGGACTGACCAAAGAGCGCGTTCGTCAAATAAGCGAAACCGCCCTGAAGAAAATGAGAGAGAAGAGTCTCTTTGTTTAGATATCACGAACAAAACTTCATTATATGGCAAAAAAAACAACAAAAGTAGTGGGAACCAAGAGTACCACAGTTAAAGCTGCGGCAAAAAAAGCACAGCCCAAAACAAAAGTAGAAGAACCCCTCAAGGTAGCAGAACCTGAGCAGAAACTGAATCTTGAGGAGCTTAACAATGAGGTTCAGAAAGTATCTGAAACCGTTGAAGAAACAATTGAAAGCCTCAACACCACATTAGAGAAGGCCGAGAGCAAAGAAGATGCCGTAAAGGTTCTTGAAGGCGCAGAGAAGAAACTCAAGGAGGAGCAGGCAAAATTGGAAAGAATCGCAAAGAAGGCACCAAAGACCACATCTTATTGGAATGGCTCTATGTGGTGATTTTTCGGAAACTATGTACCTGTCGTCCAAAAACAACTCTTAAATTATTGAAATCATGACAATTATTGAAATATTACCGTTCTTCTTAAAAGGTGGAAAAATAAGAAGGGAATCTTGGGGCAAAAACGCATATTATCAAAAAGATGGGATTATAGTCCATTCTGTGTACAATAATAACGGGACAAGTGGCGATTGTAAAGCATATATTTCAGAACCATTGTTCAGCCTTGATGACATAATGGGTAATGATTGGACAACAAGTATATAGTTTCCATTTTTTCCCCATCCTAACTATTTATTATAAAATGGTATTGAATGATGACTCAAGACGAAATTACAAGAAATATGTTGCGAAGAATCAATGAGGTTCGAGCAGGCGAGGTGGCCAAAAGAGCACTCAACGAGGCAGAAGAGAGGGCGGAAACCCCAAAGGAAACTGCAATTGCAATTACAGACGACCCCCGTTTCGGTCAGCAGGTAATGTCCACACAAATCAGGGCATTCCGTGCTGCCGTTGATGGCGGTGCCGAATTTGCCGCCGCTGACCCGCAGAATCCCGCTTCAAGCCCACTCATTTTCCTTCCCGAAACCAAGAACCTTATTTTCTCAGGCTCAATTCCGAGTATGGGCAATCTAAAGTTCCAAATGCAGCTACGTTCTTCCGCTTGCGGTCTATTCATTTTCTGTACACAAGGCACCGTTTTAAGCGACGAAGCACTATCCAAACTCTATAAACTTCAAGGATTTTATAAATCATGGGTCGAAGAGTGGAACATGGAAAGCGCTGACCTTGAACGACTTGCAAGAATTATAGAAAATGACTAAAATGAGGTGGTTTAACCACCTTTTTTTGTTTCTTCTAACTATTTATTTTAAAGGTGATTTTGCCACATTATGAAAAAGTTTATTATAACAGAGTCACAAGCCCGCATGCTTCTCGAAAAAAGCATGTCCAAAGACGAGATTAAAGACGTCGTGGACAGCAAAGAATTTGAGAAGAAGGTTAAAACAATCACAGGGGACGTGATTAAGAAGCTGTTTCAGATTTTGTGGCAAAAGAACAACTTTTACGACAACGAGATAAGAAAATGAGCGCAAAGACAAACAAGCCGCTTTGTGAGAACCACTTCGGCGAGGACGATGAAATGACGAGATATGCTTTCATGAGCAACATGGAGGCTTATATGCTTGACTTATTGAATCACCCCGGCACAGGGAATGTCTCCGAGTTTCTTAAAAAACACGGTATAGACAACCAAAAGGCACAAGAACTACTACTTACAAGGCGCGACCCGAAAGACCCATATTCTGCAATTATGTTCAAAAAGACATCAATCAAGAAAGGACCCGACGGAAAAGATGTCTTCGCCATTTCTTATCGCGTTCCCCGTGAAAATTTAAAAAGAAAGCTTAGAGACCTTTACATTTCCCTTTTTGAAAGTAATATTATCGATGGTACACAACTTGACGAAACCGATTGCGGAGAATCAAGCGGGCAGTATGTGGCACCTCTTATGAACGGCACCCCAATTCGGCGCAAAACTATTTATATGACACAAGAGCAGGTAAATGAAATTGCAAAAGTGTTGAAGGAAGAAGCGGGAGACCCAATGGGTGGAGGATATGATGCCCCCGCTTTTGTTCGGAAAGCAGGCGACCCCGCATATAACCACAAGGACATGATAAAGGGAGGTATTGAAAAGTGAATTACACAGGATACGGTTTCAGCGCACTTGACGCAAAAACAATGAGCGCACTGAATCAAATAAATAAAGAAATCGCCAACGAAAAGAAAAAAGAAACCATAGACGAAGACGCCCTCCTAAAACTATATGAGATACAGCAAAGTCTGTTAATGGACAATGGGACATTCGGTGTTGGTTTAAATAGATGCGGATATTATCCTTATTAAAAAAAATATAAGCTAAGATGGAAACAAGATTAACCGTAGGAGAATTTAAAAAACTCGTTAGGGAAAGTGCAGGAGAATTCAAACCTAAATTTGGTGTTGGTTACAATGCAAAGGACGAGAAAAAAGAAAACGACAAGTCCTACAAAGATTCAGAAAAGAAGGCTCTTGACTACAACCCTATGAAGGAGCCAAAGAAGGCGGAGTACAAGAAAGTAGACGCCAACAGAACAACTCTTGACATTCAACCCGACAACGAGCTTGACGATGCAACAAAAGAGCGCTATAAAGCTCAGGCCGAAGGCTACACCTCTGTTGCAGAGAAGAACAACGGGATTGAAAAAAGTGGCGAGTTCAATGATAAAGAGTACAAGGGATTCAAGAAATCAGCAGAAGATTTCCATAAGAACGAAAAACTTCTGAAGAAGTCAGGTCTTGCAGCAAGAACATATCCCGACGACGCATTTGACCGCGAGGATATGTATGAAGGCGTTTCCTATAATACAGCATATTTCAAAAAGACACAGTTCCTTACCGAGGGTCACATGGCATCCCTTATTCCCGATGAATTAAAGGAAGAAGGCAAAAGGTTTTGGATGAAAGATAAGACGGGAAACCGCTATCTTGTTGAATGGAGTGACAATAGGAGCAATATCATTACTCACGTCAACAAACAGGGAATGATGGAATCCATCAACAGGATGAAGGAATTGATGAACTATAATCCTAACGCGAAGATTGTTGAATCAAAGAATAGTAGGGGAGCGGCGGTTTCGGAAGATTTCTTCCAAGCCACCATGGATAACGCAAGAAAATATATCAAATAGGCATGTCTGTAATTAATGAAACTCCACAGGCAGAGGTTCAGGACAGCGGAAAAGTAATTGGATGGCTCGACAAACTTCTCGCCCTTGAACAGCGCTACGGCGTTGCGAAGATTCTTGTTGGCATTATCATGCTCTTCTTTATGATAACACTGACAACCGTGGCGTTTAACCCCACGATTATTGTCAACGCGATAGAGAAGGTACAGCAAAAGGCCCACAATGAAGGAATGCAAAAACGCTTGGCCGCTGACCCCATCATTAGGTCCAACCTTGCTGAACTCAGATTAGCGTTAGGCGCATCACGAACCTTCGTTCTCGAAACACACAACGGAGGAACAAACCTAACCAATCTTCCTTTCCTATATATTGATATGACCTATGAGGATTCCGAACCCGGTACTCTTCCTTTGGAGACCGACTATAAGAATTTCCGTCTTTCAAGATACCCCTTCTCAAGTGAACTTTATTCGTGTCACTTTTGGTTCGGAAGCGTCGAACAGATGGAAACAATAGACAAGGAACTGTCCTATCGAATGTACACTGACGGTACAAAATATATGGGTCTTATGGTCCTCTACGGGGCTTATAACCCATGCGGCGTCTTGGGCGTAATCTATTGTAATGAAAATCACCCCAACGCAGAAGTAATCAACATTGAATTACAGAAACACGGAGCAAGAATCGCAACGCTCTTAAATAATGAGCGATAGCATTTCAACAACATACAAAGAAAGCCGCAGGTTAATTCCTACGGCTTTTTTGTTAAATGGCGTAAATACCTAACGGTGTTAATTTCTGAATCTCAAGTTGGTTCTGCATTAATTTTGCGTTTTCTTCCATGACATTTGCAGGACGCAGACGTTCAAGGCGCTTATCCAAACGGTCCATTGTCTTGTCATATTCATCCTTTCCCTGCTGGATTAACATTTGGTAATCCATACTGAGTTCAGCCTGCGGAATACTAACCTTTCCTTGGAATTTACCACGAATAATGCCAAGCAGCTCCTTCGCTTTAGCAATAAGCAACTGACGCACAACGGTCTTTGAGGGGTCATTCAAGAACCCAAATTCAACCCTCGACATTGGAACTTGGTCAGGAGAAAGAATAACATTATCTGCATTTGCAAGCATGCACTCAAGGGCATCATCATCGTCCGTAACATCGTAATATGTGTACCACACATCGCACCCCACAAGGCCATATACGCCGCCCATATAACCAATACTATTAAATGAGAAACGGCTACCGGGTGTAGACATAAGGTGTATGATGTGGGTTCCGTCAGGGCCCGCAGTTACCTTATATGTCATTGCTCCACGCAGAAGACTATTCTTAAAGTTCAGGTCGCTTGCAAGATAAGCAATGTCAGAAGACTGCATCGTATAGAAACCGCCCATCATACTGCCCATGTAGCCCGCGCCCATTCCTGCGCCCATACCAAAGCCAAGGCCGAAGCCGAGACCACTATAATTGGCAAAGAGAGCCAAATCGGTTGACGGAGGGGCAACATACATCACCTTATTGATAACACGCCCCGCAGGGACAACATAGGACTGCTTGCCCATCTCAATGTGGATATAGTCTTTTTTAAGCTCCCATTTACCCGTTTGCTGCAGCCCGACTTCCTTAGAAAACCATTGGCTATAGTCTTTTGCCATATCAAGGCTACGCATAGTAAAGGCGTAAGCAAGTTCCTTGGACGTTATATTCTTTCCATAAAGAGCAATCCAATTGTTATCAATGATTGCATTTTGGGTCCTCTCCAAGTAATCTCCTATTGCTATGTCTAACAAATCACAAAGTTGTTGGTCAGTCAGTTCAACACTTCTGACTCCACTACCGAGAGCCGTTCTTACCAACTCAAACAATCTTGCAACCTCATCGTTAATTTTAGCCATATTTTATCCTCTTTCTTTCCGATTGACATACTCCTACGATTAAAATCATGGAATTCTTGGTTCAAACGCGACTGCCGATAACCTTATGGTCCGCGGACTTACCAACGCTCACCAATTCGTCGATGCCCCGACGACTTTATAGTAAATAGTTTCTTTTTAAAGTTTTCTCTTGCCTTTTTACTAAAAAGCAATATATTATTACTAAAGAAGTTGAAAAATGATACTCTCAAGGATTATTCTATTCGTATTTATTTTCTCTGTCATTTTCCTGTTCAGAGAGGCCTACCTTTTCGTAAGCGCCCTGTTCAACGATAAAAAGGCCGAGGAATATAAGCCGAGCCCTGTACGAAAAATCGGTGTTGGCGCGGCACTTTCTTTCATAATATCAACACTAATTATTGGTTTCTAAGATGGTTGGAAGTATGCAGGATAAAGTAAAGGCCCTACAGCCTTATTTTAAGGGCATGGAGATGTCAGAATCAAAGGAAGGCGGATTGCTGACCTACATAAAGGTTCTATTTCCCCCTGAATGGATTATTGACGAGAGCACCACAGAGCGTTTTGGCGTTGAGGTGGCTGAAAATGAAGGAATTTTTTACTTTTGGTCCGAAGGTACCAATACGGACACGATTTTTGATGCTGTAGAATTTAACATTAAGCAAAACAAGACAGCAGAAGAAAAAACAAAAATATACAAGCAGAAAGTCGCAGAGCTAAAGACCGTCTTTGCCGATGAAAATAATAGTGTAGAAGCCCTAAGGTCGCTTTCCTTTGTTATGAACTTCGCAGCAAATACCGAAACCATTAGTTCCATATCCACAAAAGAAGGGGACGAAACTAAAATAACCCCCAAGCAACTCATGAAGAGTAAAATAAAGAAGAGCAATAAGGAGGCAAAGGAAAATGAGCCCATGGCTGATTAGTCTCTGTTATTGCCTTGCAATATATGGGGCAAGCAACATAATAGCATTCGGAAGCGGCCCGTTTAGGATTTTTGAGCGCATTCGTTTTTGGGCAGGAAAGATAAGCGACCACTTTGCCCTCCTATTCAGCTGCATGATGTGCCTACCAACCAATCTTGGATTGATTGCGTCCATTGTTAGCACATTGTGCCCCGTTAAGTTTACTCCCTTTACTATTGCGTTTGCAAGCGCACCTCACCTATGGTGGATAGCATTGGTTCTTGATGCGGCCCTATCTTCGGGCTTTGTGTGGGTCATGCATCATATGGTAGAGTTTTTTGAAAAAGTTATTGACGCACAGGAAGTTGTCATAGAAGATGACGAAAACGAAAAAACAATATACGCAGACGATATTACCAAGAAATAATGACAGCAGACGAGCAAAATGAAATAGGCGGCCTCAAAAATGATATCCTAAACTCCCAAACAGTTCTTGATGTACAGAAAGAGGCGATGGGACGGGAACTGCTTAATGGGCAGGGGGACGCCTTTATCAATTATTTAAAGAATCCAACACCACCACAACCCATACGCAAAGAAGGGTGGTTCAAAAGAATAATAAGAAAGATGTTTAACCTTTAAAATGGAAGAAAATGTATCCTATCCGAGGATTATTATGGGATTGGACGTCAGTACCGCATGTATTGGCGTTAGTATAGTGAAAGACAATGGGGACGGAAAAGACCCCGAGATTTTGAAATTAACACACATTTCCCCAAAGGTTTCGGGAGATATAAAAGGGATTGAGGCCCTGTTCCTCAGAAAGAATATCTTTGAACAGGAGTTTCTCCCCTCAGTCAAACAATTTGGCATTACCGACGTTGTAATTGAAGAACCTCTCCTGTCCTCCAATAACGCATATACCGTGGCAACACTCCTGAGATTCAACGGGATGATTGCTGAATGCATTTATCGCACCCTCAGAATCGTTCCTGCATTTATCTCAAGTTATGATGCACGCACATATTCATTTCCTGACCTGTTGGCAATCAGAAAATATGACAAGAAAGGGCATGTATACCCCATAAAGCACATTGTGAAGGCGCTGAAAGATAATCACCTTGTTCTTTTTGGCGCATATCCCTTTGATATTGACAAGAAGACCGTAATGATGAATATGGTCAACAATAAGTTTGACAACATCGAATGGATATATAATAAGAAGGGTGAAATCCGAAAGGAGAATTATGATGCCTGTGATAGTCTTATCTGCGCCTTAGCATACATCAACTTTAATCGTAACGGTTTTGAAGAACCACAAATTGAATCCTATTCTATTGAAAAAGATGACAGAGGTAATACTATCGTGGAATATATAGTAAAGATGTGGGGACAAACCTTTGCAAAGACAATTAATCTTTAGTTTTTAGCAAAAACTTTTCGTTATTGATGCAAAGAGGTTGGATTTTCTCCAATCTCTTTTTGCTTTTTAGAAAAATATGTTTATCTTTGTCCGCAAAAGATATTTAAACATGCTAATACTACCTGACATCCACGGACGCGACTTTTGGAGAAAGCCCGTACAGGAAACACTCAAAGAGGGCGACGAGAAAATCATCTTCCTCGGTGATTATCTTGACCCTTATCCTCATGAGTGGGACAAGGATGCGGACTATCGAAAAATAGCCATTGAAAGATTCAAAGAGATTATAGAACTAAAGAGAAACAACACCGAAAGAGTTACCCTTCTTTTGGGAAATCATGACTGTGGCTATTGTATTGGTGATGATGTATGTTCCTGCAGGATGGACCACGCAAATAGGCACGAGATAGAGAAGTTGTTCAATGACAACAGGGGCTTATTCCAAATTGCTGAAGAAGCAGACCTCAACGGAAAACACTTTGTATTCAGCCATGCAGGAATTTTGAAGGGATGGGCCGAACTTGTTTGGGGCGAAGAGGGCATAAAGCGCAAAGGGTTCAATGTTGTAGAAGAGCTCAACAACGCATGGTTTACCAACCATTATGGAATCCTTGATTCACTTGCAAACTGTGACACCTATCGCGATTGGGGAGGATTTAAGTACGGTTCTCCCGTTTGGTCAGACATAAGGTCTTGGGCAAATATCACACCCGAAGACACATATGGGTTTAATATCGTGGGTCATACACAATGCATTGAAAATCCCGTAGTCCTTGAAACAATAGCCGACCTTGACTGTAGAAAGGCCTTTATCCTTAACAGTGAAGCGGAGCTCATGAATTACGACACCAAAGAGAAGACACAATTATTTAAGGATGCGAAGAAAGAAAATTAAAGAAGAGAAAGTCGAACAACTGACATTCGCTTTTGATTGGGACGAGTTGACCGTCGCACAACCATCAGAAGGCGAACAGGGCAAAAAGTGGACAAATGACAATGTTGTAAGGAACCTGTCTCTTGACCAAAGGGAAATCCTGCATAATATAATAGAAATGCACAATAACGGAGAACCCTTTGAATGCGATATCACAGCAAGCGAAATGCAGTTCTATCGTCCGAAGGGTAAATTTGTCATACCCGAGCCCAAATATCTTTTTGACGTATATCCTCAGAGAGACGATATTGTTAAAATTGAGCCCGACGGAAGAATTCCCCTTGAAGATAATTCCGTTTCAAGCGTTGTGTGCGACCTACCCTTTGTTGTTAGTACGCCCATTAAAGAATCCACCGACAATGATGGCGCATGCTTAATCTTCAAGAGATTCCACGGATACTATCCCGTATATAACCTTTATTGGTCTTACGCACATTGGCTTTCCGAATGTTATCGCATCCTTAAAGATGATGGAATTCTTATATGGAAGTGTCAGAATACCGTAAGCGGTGGCAAGTTTTATGCAACAGAGGAGTTCTCGTGGCAGGAAGCCGAAAAGCTTGGCTTCTACACCCTTGATAAGTTTACCCTCGCAGCAAAGGCCCGCCTAATCAGCGGTAAAGTAAAGACGCAACAGCACGCAAGAAACTACCTTTCCGTATTTTGGGTATTCAAGAAAAACGGCAGAATTAAGACAATTGACTATTACGGCTTAATAGATAAGGCAGAGCAAAAGAGGGCCGAAGGTAAAAGTGTTCAGATTGTTGCCCGCAGAGACGACAGATTGCGACCGAACGAGCCACTAAATGGGCCGCAAACGCCCGAAATTGAGCCACAAACCACCGAAGAGTAGAAGATATGCTTATACCCGAATTAAAGCGCTTACAGGACCTTTTAACGAGTTTTCTCGGCACGCCCAAGAATGAGATTACCGAGAACAACTACCAATTGCAATACCCCTGTCCTCGGTGCATTGAAGAAAGAGGTTCAGAAGAAGCGGAGAAATACAACTTGGAAATCACCCTTGGCAAATGCCTCCTTTCACAGGGTGGTTTATTCCATTGTTGGTCCTGCTGCTCCACGGATGATGAAATGCGTGGCGGTGTTTATAAGCTAATTCGCAAATACGGTAACTCTGAAATCCTTAGAGACTACAAGAGCATCATTGCAACAATCAAGGATTCAGCATATTATAAAATGCCTGAATTTGAAGAATTGTTCTCTAATGAGAATACAAAGCCATCCGTAGTGCTACCTTCAACCTACACCAAAGTCAATCTTGCAACATGTAAGAATAGCAGGGTGGTTCATTACCTTGAAAGCCGCAAAATATCGCAAGATATCATAGACCGCTATAATATCGGTTATACCACCAATAACGAAACCAAACGCTCTTTCAGAAACCGAATAATTATACCCTCCTATGACGAAGCAGGCGAGTTGAATTTTTGGACAGGGAGAGATTTTACGGGAGCGCCCAAGAGGCCCAAGTACTTTAATGCCCCCGATGTAGATAAGAACCAAATCATCTATCAGGAAAAATTAATCTCATGGGATGCTGATATCTTGTTGGTAGAAGGCGGAATGGATGCACTTTTTTACCCCAACGCCATTGCCTTATTAGGAAAGTCCTTAGACAATAAAACAGAATTATATAGAACACTACAGGAGAAGGCGAACGCACATGTGATAATTTGCCTTGATGCAGATACCGAAATATATGAAACAAAACGAATCTATAAGGTTCTAAATACAGGACGCCTAAGGGGTAAAATAAAGTACATAAGAATGACAAATCCAAAGGACCTTGCGGATGTATATGCCCTTGGAGGCCCCAAGGCGGTTGCCGAATTGTTAAAGAAAGAGGAAACTTTTAGTGAAATTGATTTATTATTAACATACTAATGGAGAAATTATTAGACGCATTGATTGTTAAGAAAGACGGAAAATATGCTTACGATTGGGAAGCAATTGAGAAGATTGAAGAGTTCGCGGTACTAAAGGACTGCAAGCAGAGTCCAAAATATCATGGAGAAGGAACCGCATGGGAGCACACAAAAATGGTTTGCAAGGCAGCTCTTAGACGACTATCTAATTGGGACATGGATGGAACCGAATGGGCAAAAACGATGCTCACCGCAGCCCTGTTTCACGATATCGGCAAGGGCACCACAACAACATTTAAGAAGGAAAATTGGCACGCCTACAATCATGAGTTGGAAAGCGAAGTCATTACCCGACGCCTTTTGGCTGACGAAGACGAAAAATTCAGAGAGACTGTCTGTGCTCTTGTTCGGTGGCACATGGAACCACTCAGAATATACGAGCACAGGGACGTATTGGAGCATATTGTACTCTTGTCGAGGGCAGTAAACATCGCAATGCTTTGTTTCCTTAAAAGATGCGACCTTGATGGTAGTATTGCCGAAGACAAACAAATGCAAGAGATAGACTACTTGAAGGTTGCAGAACTTCAGTCAATCGCAAGCCGGTTGGGATGTTACATAGGACCATCTACGATTCCAATGAAGGGAGAATATAAATGGCTTGCAGAAAAGAACGTATTAGAAGAAAAAAGGAAAAACAAACAATAATATGGAAGAGATTAGAACTTTTTTTGTCGTTGGTCACACCGCAAAAGCCGAGGACGCCATCGCCGCCCTCAATTTTGCAAAGGAAAACAATTGCATTGTTGACCTTAAGTGGTACGGCCCTGCGCACGGTTATTACGGCAACGATGAATATATCGCAAGAATATTCAAAACGGACACGCCCGACATCGCAATTAATAAACTCCCCAAAATTTATGGTCTATGATTAAAAAGATTATCCACGTTTCAGACATTCACATTAGGAACCTTACCCGCTTAGACGAAAGCAAGGAGTGCTTCGACCGTTTCATTGAAGAGTGCGCCAAGATAATAGAGCAGGAAGGTGGACCCGAATTTGTCCGCATCTGTGTTTGTGGCGACATCTTTGAAAGCCACATCACAATATCAAACGAAGCCACCGCATGCTGCCTATATTTCTTTAGGAAGCTAAACGAACTTGGTTGTAAGGTTTATGTTGTGGCCGGCAATCACGATTACTCTCGCGGCAACGTAGAAAGATTGGATTCACTCAGCCCCATCTTTGCTATTGCCAACTTTGACAATATTATATATATGGATAAGGCTCTTGACTACGAGTCAGGCTGTATTGCAGATGAAAATGTTGTTTTCTGTCTTTTTAGCACCTTCTCCAATTTTACACGCCCCGATATTGATTCGTGGAAGATTTTAGCCCCCCAATCAAAGAAGGTCGGCATTATCCATGGGGATATTAACGGTGCGGTAACCTATTCGGGCATTAAATCCGATAAAGGCGTTGATACAAATGTATTCAAGGGGCTTGACTTTGTCATGGCAGGGCACATTCATAAGTTTCAGGAGCTCAAGAAAGGTAAAGTGAAAATTGTTTACAGTTCATCGCTTATTCAACAGAACTTTGGCGAAACTATTAGCGGACACGGCTTTGTCGTATGGAACGTAGAAGATGATACATATGAGTTCCGAGAACTCCCCAACGAAGATAGGGGGTTCTATAAAGTAGAACTCAATAAGATTGATGATTTGGATGAGGACAAAGAAGTATTCCTCAACCTATAGCGGACGCCGAATGATGATTCTTTTAACCACCTTCTTAGCAGTGCCACCCTTCTGTGATACATTCCTCACAACCTGCCTGACGGCGTTGGATTGCTTCTGAGAATTTGCTTTACAAGGACATCCCATAATTCAAAACAATTTTAAAATAAATAGTAAGATTTTACAATTAGAATTTTGCAAATCGAAAATCTTTGTTTAACTTTGTCGCATAGAAATAATTGCACTGATGGTAATCAACAATTCAAAAAACGAAGAATACAAGAAGTTGTTCTTTAGGGACGACAGTTACACACTTTTGACATCAGCATTATATACTGATACGTTCAATGATATCCCCAATATTTTTGTCATAGACTACGAAGACGCTTCCAAGCTCGATAGGCCCACCCCTTATGGAGAGGAATGCGAAGATGATGATTCAAAAGACAAAAGGGATGAATTGGATTATTCCAAAATTGATAACGCTCTCATCATTGAGAAATATGTTGATGCTATAAAGAAGTTTAACGAGGGCGCGGAAAATGACAAAAACAGAATGGCAATTCCCTCCCAAGCAGAGACATCGTCCGATGGCCTCCTTTTAGAAAAGGCCGCAATAAATGTACGCATAAAGATTACAAAACGGTTTGAAATGGTGACCGATGGCTCATATCGGCCCTCTTATTCGGGTTGTAATTATAATGAGTGGAACCTACCCGAAATAGTTTTGTTCGATACGGAAAACCGTATTATTATTAAGATTGTCAGAAGCCGACTCATGTGTTGCTACCAAAGCACCCAAAAGGCAAACGATATTGAAAAGTTCTGCAATATCTTCTTTAATTTCCTACCACATAGGGAAGATGATGGGGGAAAGAACAATCGGATATTTGTCATCACCGACACGGGTCACGGCTTAGACACCGTTGCAGGTAAGATAAATGAGACTACAGTAGATATTAAAAAAACCTACAATGACGACCTTGTCCCCATCTACAAGAAGATAGAAGATTTCGTCAATTCAGACGAGCGCAAATGTGGTATTGTTATCCTGAATGGAGAACCGGGCACAGGAAAAACGACACTCCTTAAACATTTGATAACCCACAGCAAAAAGAACTTTCTTTTCTTGCCACCAAATCAGATTATGGGCCTGTCGTCACCAAGCTTCACCAATCTCCTTTTTGAGAATCGAGACAGCATAGTTGTTATGGAAGACTGCGAGGAAGCACTGAAGGACCGCTCACAGCAAAATGCCTTATCTACTGTGGCAACATTGTTAAATATGAGTGACGGTATATTGGGGGATGTATATAATATGAAGTTTATATGCACATTTAATGCCGATATGGATGAAGTTGATAAGGCCCTGATGAGAAAGGGACGTTGCATCGCCAAATACACCTTTAAGAAGCTCAAAAAGGAAAAAGCGAAGAAGCTTCTTAACGAGAGGGGAATAACATTGGACAAGTATGAGGATATGACACTTGCCGATATCTTCTACAACGAAGAAGACAATGGATGTATAGTCGAAAACAAAAAGATTGGTTTCTAAACACAGCTATCTATGACTAAGAAAGAACTTGCACAATTTGAAGAAAAACTCGTCGCTGCAGGATATAAAAAAATCACGTCAGCAAAAGCGACACCCGACGACGAGTATGAATACTACAAAGCCTTCTACGAAAATAAAGATAAAGAACGGCCCAAGTATCAAATCTTTTTTGAGGTTTGGGACTTTGAAAAATATCGCTACCTTGCAGGATATAGTGTATCATCCGTTATTATACCTGATAGCATTACCGAAGACGCGGGCCGCAGAGACCTTCATCTCTCCGTTGATTGGAATGATGACATAGAGAAAACTGAAGCCATGGCCGAACAGTTCTATAACTTCTTAATCGATTTTGAGAAAACACATTAAAAGAAAAATATCATGATTTATCGCGTTGTTATTGGCCTTCTTGTTTTGGCCACCCTCATCTACTACATCTTCTGCTTCTTGGAGATTTATGAGGTACTAAAGTTTACCGACAAGAATACTACGGTTAAAGTACCGCAAATGTTTATTCCTTTTTATTATCTAATTCACAAGGACAAGAAAAAATGACACATATTATCCTATTCCAGCTATGGCCAATGGCAGAGCTTACGGTGGAGTGATAAAGACGGCTGGTAAAACACTCCTATGTGTTTTTATTTAAAATATATACTATAAGAAAATTTCATTTTTTTAAAAAATCAGCATATGTATACCATTTCAAAAGGAAAAGTAACTGCCGCCATCTTTGGCGTATTTACAATTGTCTGCCTCTGCCTTATGGGAAGCGTTGCAGAAGATGTCAAGAACGAACAGATTGTTGTCAATCAGTATCCCATCACAGGTAATATGTCTTATTGGACCGACCCGGGTCTTCGGTGGCAGTGGTTTGGCCGCACTACAAAGTATTACAAAACTCAGCAGTTTTGGTTCGGGGGAAAGGACGTGGACGGACAGTCCCACGGCACACCTATCAAAGTTATCTTTAACGACGCATCCGTAGGTTATATCTATGGTTCACTGCGAGTAGTCCTCCCTACCGATGTTGAACATCTCAAACTCATTCAGACCGCATACAACGGAATGGACAGGCTCATGAATGACCTCGTGGCACAGAACGTAGTTAAGGTTATCTACGCATCAGGCCCCCTTATGTCAGCTTTTGAATCCTATGCGGAGAAGAAGAACGACATGGTGTTTTACATTACCGACCAATTGACATATGGTGTATATAAGACCACAATCCGCGAAATTGACACCATTGACTCTTTTACGGGCGAAGTGAAGAAAGTTAAGGTTGCATCCCTTGTCAAGAACGAAGATGCACCCAATGGGTTCGTGCGCTCAGAACGCTCCCCCTTCACCTCTTACGGTGTAATCATTGACCAAGTGTCTATCACTGAGATTAGCTATGACGAAAAAGTAAATCAGCAGATTCAGACACAGCAGCAAGCCAATATGTCCATTCAGACAAAGAAGGCCGAAGCCCTCGCCGCACAGCAGGATGCAATTAAGGCCGAAGCCGAAGGTAAGGCCGCAGCAGCAAAGGCGAAGTGGGAACAGGAGAAGGTTAAAGCCGCAGCAGTAACCAAGGCGGAACAGGATTACGAGGTCGCACGCCTTGCTGCATTAAAGGCAACCGAAGACGCAAAGAAGGTTGAAGCAGAAGGACGCGCAAAGGCGGCAGCAAACCGAGCCCTCGTCTCCGCAGGTCTAACACCGCTTGAAAGAGCAACCATTGACAAGGAAACAAAAATTGGTGTAGCAGAAGCACTCTCACAAACCAAATGGCCCACCGTTGTAATGCAGGGTGGTGCACACGGCGGAAGTGCCGCAATGGATGTGATAGCGCTCAAGCAGATGACAGATTTGGTTAAAGAACTTTCAAAGTAGAAGCGAAAAAGAAAGGCCGCAGGTTAATTCCTGCGGCTTTTTTCTAAAGATGATTAACAGATAAGTTTCCGAAGATTCCGATTTTCTCATTAAACCAATCTTTTAAGACCTGTTTAAGAAATCTATCCCTATGGTCCTTATCCATATAGATGTTTTTAAACCTATCAATCAAAAGGTCAAGAGCATCTTCAAAATCCATTGTCTGCAACACGCTTCCATCAGAAGCAACCATTGATAACACATATGATGTTGTTGGGAAGCCATTTCCTCCCACCGTCGGAAACATTCCACGCTTAAAGTTTTTATCAAGGAATCGTTTGACTAAAAGAACCTTTTCACCATCAATGGACTCATGCCCTTCTTTGAGTATATGCCGAACACATTCGACAACAAGACCACGAATATCTTTTTCACTTAGTTTTATTGATTCGTTGATATTGTCGGGCAGGTCATTCAGGTAGCAGATAGGCATACCATCAAAGTCAGTAACGACATAATTACCATCGTCATACTTGGATATTTTAAGTTTCTTACCTTTATATAAAACCTCAGCCTCACCGTTTTCATCAAAGTTAGAAGCAAAGTCAAACCAAACATCAGAGATTAGTTTATTCTTGGCGACTTCAAAATAGTTGGCTTTATTATCTTTATTATATGTGATAACATAGCCATTGATTGAACGTTCCGCTGTATCTGCAAAGATTTTATGTCCCTTCTCATCTCGGGCGTTCTGCAGATTGGCCTTTACATCAGTATCATGGCCCGCACGCCATACAAGTTCATCAGAAATACCCACCTGCCAAGTTTTTCCATTATCGGTTGAATAGCTATATGGTACAACTTCAGAGAAGTTTCTTACGAAAGCGCAGTTCCCATCATGTCCACCGCTATAAATAATTCCCCTAATTTTTGTTTGGGAAATTCTACTTCCAAGATAATTTGTAACCGCAACTGCAGGCACCGATGTTTTTATGTGATTGCAGGTTGAATTGTCGTTCATGTATAATCTGACAGAGCGGATAACAGCTTCAGCCAATTTTGGGGGCATAAGCATGCGAATCTGATTTTCTATTGGCCAATTAGAACCATAGACCCTCTTCGCCATATCTTTATTAAAGATGAGAAAATTTTGATATCCACCAAGAAGATAAGATTTAACAATGAAACGACCGTACCCGCTTGCACTATGTATGGAAGAGCCTAAAGAGTAAACATTATAAACGCCCGGTCCGTACATGTTACCACCATTAGAACCTGTATACTCACGACTAAAGCCGTATTTCATCAGGCTCCTTATAACGGCATAGGGGTCATCTCCCGCTGCATCCTTAGGGCGATGATATAACGGTTCACCCCGCTTGATTTCATCAATGGTTAATTCTCCCTTTACGTTGGGGCCGAAGTCAAATGCATTTTGCTCCATATTAGAACTTTACACTATTAATGCGATTATAGTAGTTATTAAAGCTTTCCTTAATACTGTTCAGTTCATCCTCATCAGAGACAAGTTCAATACCCACCTTTTTCATAGCCCTGTAGAATGCTGCCATGAAATCATCATCACCCGCCTCAACGAGAGCCCTACCGATAGCGCCAACAGCCTTACGGATAATAGGAGCAAGCGCACTCGCTTCTTTCTGTGTATATTGCAGTGAATGGTGAAACCTGTTTAGTTGGTTGAGTGCAATATTATCCATGCAGAGAGTTAGTTGCACTGCATCTTCTGCATATTGACGAACATTTTCCGCCTTCAACACATTGGCCTTTTGGGGAACAAGGGCGAGGTAATATTGCATAAGCATATCAACCAAGCGTGCTTCAGGGTCACCCTTTATGTTATCAACATCAATCTTCACATCCTTGCAAAGTTTCTCCATAGCACCAACCGCCTTGTCCGTCCTATCAAGCATTTCCTTGTTGAACTCATCGTCAACACCCTCGCCATTCTTTTTGGCCTTTTCTGCCTCCACCTCCTTTGCGAGTGCATTGATTTCATAAACCACATTACTCGACATATTGGGTTTGGAGAGCAGAGGGTCCTCTTCGTTTGCATCGTACAGATAAGTGTCAGAAATATCGTAACCAATATAACGGATAGGAATAAGGTCTTCCTTTTTATTGGCTTCTTTTTGGGCTTCAATTTGAATCGCATTCTGAACTGCAACACCAAGATTACCGAACTCTTCAAGACCATGTCCGAGAGCTTCCTGTGCTGCTGCTATCTGTTGCTCAGATGCGTCGTGCTTGGCTGTAAAACGCCACAGAGGGAATTTCTTCGCATTAGCCTTAACACCACGGCCAAAGGAAGCCCAAGTGCTCTTACCAAGCACAAAAGTTGCATTTGGGTCAACAGCCTTAATAGACATAACGTTCTTAAGAGAGAGTGCATGGCCGTAGATAGTCTTGCCGTAAATCTTGGAATAAAGTTCAAGGGCCTTACGCACTTCAGGGTCATTAATGTTATTCAGGTACTGTGTCCACATATCAAGAACAGATGCGTCAGTATCAGCATAGAGCTTATTCATCTCCTCTTTGCTCATAGCACCCAACACAGCGAAGCTTGCCTCATCCTCAAGGTGAACAATCTTATCGTTGTCATAATTACCTGATTTTACAAGGGCCGAGACTATTGATTTCAGGCCCGTATCCAAGAACGCCTGTGCCTTATCAGCAGCAACCTTAACAAAAAGGGTACCACCTTTTGCCCATGCATTAACGATGTTTTTAAGCGGATTGGGTTTTCTGAAAGGACCGTCACCGGGAAGAAGAAGACGATTAAGAACCGCGGGCATATCCGCAGGCTTAATACCGAAAAAACTAACAATCTTTCCGTCCCCTTCTGCAGTATTCTTTGCGCTGACGGAAACCTCCAAATACTTATTGTAATTAGTATTATTTGCCATAGTCTTATAATAATTTACTATAAATAGTTTGGGTTTTCAATTTTTTGTACTATATTTGCCCCACGAGGCAGAAGAACAACCTCGTTTAAGATATGTTTAAACTTATTGCTATTTGCACCCTCATTGTTGCCGTTTTGGCATACGCATGCTACAGGGCATACCGCCACGCCGAGATATCGGAGTTACACAAACTTAGAGCCTGTTTTGAGCACTACCTTGAAGCCCACACAGAATTGTCAGAAGAGTTCATTAAGGGAATAAAAACAGCAGAAGACATTCTTGATTTGGAAGAACTTTCGCGCTAATTTTTTAAAAAAATTGCTCTTTCTTGAAATTTTGGCACACTCTTTGTAGTAAGGATGCTTGTTAACTTAAAAGGACAAAAATGAGAAAATTTTTTACGCTTGTAATTTTTGGCATTCTCGCCACAAACATCTTTGCTTACAATTTAGGAAACGTCTCCTATAGGATTGGTGACGATGACCGTATGTATATATCCTATGATATAAGGGAGAACTCCTTGGTTTTCCTTTGGGTGTCTTTTGACGGCGGTAGCACCTACGAGAAAGAATGGAATTACTTCTCGGGAGACGGCGGTGGAGTAACCGCAGGAAGGTATAGACTTATGACTGTCGACAAGGCGATTTTGCGTGGACTGACTTGGGATGACGTTATTATCCGCCTCGGAACTTATAGCTTGGTGTCCAACGAAATACGCAAGAATATATTTCATCCTACTGTCAGGATTTACAGCGAATGCCCCAAACTAATCTTCTCCTATAGTAATGGTGGATGGGCTGTCTACGACGAGTCGGGCAATATGGTTCAGCCCCACAATATTGTTATACCCCCTGTTTCCTTTGTGAACGGAAGGGGTATTGCAAAAAGAAGTAACGGAGAATGGATTAGCATAAACACAAGAGGATACGTCGAAGCGACCTTCAAGTACGAATATGTTAACCCCGTATTTCTCAAATATGTTATTGTTGGCAACGGAGAGGGGAAGGTAGGCTTGGTGTCACTTAACGGGAACGAATTACTCCCAACCGAATATGATGCAATATATCAGGATTTTAACGGTGGAGACAATGTAGTTGTCGAGAAGAACGGAAAGTATCAGATTATCAACGGAACATATCGCAGAGTTGTACATGAAGGGTGGCTTGACCATGTTGACCTTGCCGTGGTAGATGGAGAAGGAACGTGGTTTTATGGCTACAAGCACGGTGTAACCCGAGTTAGAGTTGGAGACAAATATGGTTATATGGACCCCGATGGACAGTGGTATATTAGACCGATGTATAGCGCCGCATCAGCACCCCAAGAGGACGGAACAGCAGTAGTAATATATAAAGGCGAACTGAAAACTATTAAACTTTAAACAATATGGCAAAAAGCGAATTTGAAAAGTACGCAATTTCAGGGGGTATAAACCCCTTGACAATAGACCGATATGCAAGGTCTTTCGGGTATGTAAACCCCACCATTATTGAGGAACGCAAACTGAATATCGCCGCAATGGACGTATTCAGCCGTCTTATGATGGACAGGATTATTTTCCTTGGGGCCCCCATTGATGACGATGTGGCAAACATTGTTCAGGCACAGCTTCTCTTCCTTGCGTCAACAGAGAACGGCAATTCCGATATTTCCCTATATTTGAACACGCCCGGCGGCGTTGTCTCTGCGGGTCTCGGCATCTATGACACAATGCAGTTAATTAGCCCCGATGTTGCAACAATCTGTACGGGATTGGCCGCATCTATGGGCTCAGTATTGCTATGTGCAGGAACAAAGGGAAAAAGGGCAATGCTCCCCCACGCAAAAGCAATGATTCATCAACCCTTGGGCGGAGCATCGGGACAGGCAAGCGATATCCTTATTGAAGCAAAGGAAATAGAAAAGTGCAGAGAAGAACTATTCCATATCATCGCAGACCACTGCGGACAGCCCTACGAAAAGGTCTTTGCCGATGGGGATAGGGACTTTTGGATGACGCCTCAGGAGTGCCTTGATTACGGCATGATAGACAAGATTCTAACAAGTAAAAGGTAATGGATAAGAAGAAGATAACGCAACATATTAAACAGATAGTAGAAGAATCAGTAAAAAAAGTTCTTCGAGAATATCGATTTGAGGATGACGAAGAAATTTTGGAATATCTTTGGCTTCGGCCATCAATTACGAAACTTCGCGTTGACCTTTTTGTCGATGACGGCGGCTCTTATAAACGACACGGTCACAGGCTTTTTGTTTTGGCCCGAAACGGCTATGACAAGAGTGTATCGGAATTTATACCGTTCGAAGTTTCACAGAATGCACGCATATTAGACAGCAAGACTTCTTACCACATCTCGTACGATGATATCTTTGCAATCCAAGATTTCATTGTGATGAATGCCAAGGTTTTACAAATGTTGGCCAACCGAGAAATTGGGCACGAACTGTTTATGCATTCAATTAAAGTACCTTCGTATGTTTTACGAGAAGGAAACGCACATCTACTCCTTGAAATGGCAACGCTCAGAAAGGAAGAGAGCAGTCTTCCGATGGATATTTGGCTTGACGAAGGGGGAACCTATCATGACCACGCCCCAAGACTAAAGTTTAGGGCAAGCAGAGAACAACGCACAACAAGAGAATACTCCTCAATGTTGCTAACAAATCCACCAACAATAGAGAATATGCCACGGAACTCTCCACTCAAAAGCGAGGACATTGAAGCACTGAAGATGTTTGTAGTTAACCATTTGGAAGACTTGCTTTTGCTTGCAAACGGGGAGATTGACTACACGAGCGAATTTTTGCCAAGAATACGAGGAGAATCAGAGAAGCAACAGGATTAACGTCCTGTTGTTTTTTTTAGAATGGAATTAACTCTCCCCGCCCCATAAAGGAAGATTGTTCAAACGACCTATTAGTATAGAACATGGTGGGGTATTTATCCTTAATGTCTGTTTGCTTATCTTCAGAAGGCGTTCCATTAATGGGGATACCCGATAGTGCTTTTAGGAACGCAACATCCCTTTTCTTGGCTTCAATTAGTTTATTGAGAGAGTATTTCATCACAAATAGTCCCATGGCCAAACAAGTTAGGGTGTCATCATGACAGCCACTCATATGGTCAATTCTTTGGGCCTCTCCCTTATATATCCAAGTGTCAAGTTCACCAATTACCCTCTTAGAACGAATTTTAAATTCGTTTGTCTTTACCATATTGGCAAACCCCGTAAGCATTTGAAAGCGCACTGAACCACTATGGAAACCCGGTACTTTCCCGTCGTCAGTTGTTTGCACAGAGGAGATTTCCCTTTCCATCGTATATCTCTTTAGATTGGGGTCATCATAGTAAAGATTCGGATAGCCCATATTCCTCAAACCAAGCACGCATGCGTCCCCCGAGCCGCCAATGCAATCGACGACAGCAAACGCCCAACCATATGCCTTGCCATATTCAAAAGCGAGTTCTGCCAACTCATCGCCCGTCCTTTTTCCGTGGAATTCAAGAACCTGCTCCAAGATTGGGGCACCGTTCTCGTCCACCCCGTCCATATCAATAATCTCAATTGCAGACCTATCGCTTGCGTCTCCACGGCTTGCATCAATTGACATTAAATAACGATGACCTTCAATAGGTGCTTTCCACACCCAAGTATCGTCAACAAACTTATCCTTATAGAGAGGCTCCCTAACGTTGGTTTTGAGCTGCATCTCAATAAATTCAGGCTCAACCACGTTAGCGGCAGACCCCAAGAACGAAACATCCAACTCCTGTGCAATCTTCTTTGAGTCATTGTTAAACTGACGGCACATCTTAATATACCAAGGGGAACGGGGCTTCCATCCATCGGCTTCCATCTTCTCCCAATGTTCCTCGTCATACTTGATATTTCCCAATTTATCAAGCGTCGGCTCGGCAACCACCTCAACCTCACCCGTTTCGGGATTCTTTTTGGTCCACTCAAGGAAGCGGTTATAACGAGGGTCCTGAATCCATTTCAATTTAATGAGCTCAAAGTTGTTCCAATCATCAGTGCCCTTAAGTTCGGCACGACGGCAGGTTTCATAATAGAGTTGGTCCTTACCATTAGGTGTAGAAATCATAACGGTATGACCACCCGTACTTGTTGCAGCAAGAGCAGACGAAAAGGTGTCAACACCATCAGCAATGAACGCGGCCTCATCAACTATAAGCCAATGCACCGAAGACACGCCACGGCTCGCGTCCTTACCTGACGATTTTGCATATATTTTACAACCATTGAAGAGTTCAACATATTTATCGTTTCTCTTTACATAAAGTTTATGCATGTCTGCAGGAGCCGAGATATCATCATTATAAAAGTCATCGCCAAAGAACCACCACGGGAGCTGCTCAAGAAAATCACGAATCTTGAATAACATGTTCTGCGACAAGTCAATAGTATTTCCAATAATAAGAATATTCTTAGGGGATTCCCTTGGGGACAAAGCAAGCTCACAGGAAATAAAGGCCGCAACAGTTGTTGTGATTCCGGCTTGTCTTGGTTTACTCGTAACAACGTTATTGGCACTGCCCAATGCTTGACACAGGTCTTGTTGCCGAGGAAAAAGTTGAAACGGTACCGTTTGGTTAACCGTGGTATCGTATGTTTTGAGATAGTGTGTAATCATATAAACCCGCGACTTATCTCTAAGGCAGGTTATATACTCTTTTCTCAAATAATCATAATCTATCATTCATTATGAATTAGATATCTTATCGCAGGTTGCGTCGCCGCCTTCAATAAAAGCGGACGACAGGTTACCTCTTTGGTGATATACATCCAGGGCACGATTAATCAATATCAAGGTTTCTTCGTTACTTGTTGCAGTATCATCATATTCATTAAGTATACGAAAAAGAGGCTCAAGACCATAGTCACTCCATGCGTCAGAACCATCAGGAAGTTTTGTCCAATCGTAGAAACCAATTCTATAAAGAAATTCACTGCAATCACTGAAATTTGTCATATCGCCATCCTTTCCCAACACATCATTAAACTCCTCCTCCGAAAAAGAATCCGCAAAATCATCATAGGGAAAATAACCCGAATGGCCGGCAAAATCCGTTGTCGCGCTCAGCAAAAGTGTGTTTCTCGCAATAATAGCAAACCAATCCCTCACAACATTAGGAATACGTGCGAACTCGCCCATCTGCTGAAACCTTTTCAAAAGGTTATGATATTGCTCGGCGGGTATCAACGTTCCCCAACTCATCACTTTAACACCGTGAGCTTTATCACTAATGAAGTTTTGGAGAACATCATAATGTGTGAAGTTCTCGTACATTTCGTCAAGCAGCTCTGACTCAGCAATGAGACGCGCCTGATTTTCTGTTAGCACAAACGTTTTCATAATACACAAATCAATACACCAAGGCCGATACCCCCTGCGTCACAAACAAGGTCCTTAACCTCTACAGAATGCGTGTCGGGTAAGAAATAATCAAACACTTCCTTCAGAATACCGAATGCGACACCCGCAACGGCACCCCAAACCCAACAATTAGTAAATGTTCCCACAAGGGCAACAATAAGCGCAATGGATTCTATGTGCAGAAGCCCATCAACACCGATTAGTTTTAACATTGATTGGTAGCACTTCTCCAAGAAGCATAAGACCTTATAAATGAACATTTTCATAACAAAACACAACTTTTTTATATATTATAAATAGTTTTTCAGAAAAAATGCATATCTTTGTGCCAACAAATGCCCCAAGCGATTTGGAGCACTAACCTTTAATATATTATATATGGAAGAGAACAAAGTACAACCCAATGTTGGCATAAGTGAATTTCTTGAAGGTAGAGACCCACAGGAGAGAATCGTAAATCTCTCATACAAATACAAAGATGACTATATCACGGTAATCTATCGTGACGAGCAAGACAGAAAATGTCTTTCCCAACAGCCTTTTTATCCATTTCTTTGGGCAACAAGAGATGCATGCCTGAGACTCTGCAATGGCGATAGGACTGAGGTTAAGAAACTCATGACACAATTCGGCATAAAGTGCCGTGCTTTGGACTATAAGGACACCAAGGGTAATATCTGCGAAAAGATGCTCAATGGATACTTGTTCATCTTTGAAGCACAGAACCCAATGGCATATAGTGATTTTCTGCGCTTTTTCAAAAAGGCGGGGAATCCTGTTTATGGAGAAAAAGACAAGAACGGCAACGAGAAAAAGAGAGATGCCGCCCTTGAAAGGCAATACATGGTGGCAACACCACAGGAACAATACCTAATAAGAACAGGAAAACGCTTCTTTAAGGGATACGAAGATTATGACGACCTGCTTCGCTGTACATTTGACTTGGAAACAGAAGGTCTTGATGCCAATCGTCATAGAATTATCTCTATTGGTATTCGTTTCAACCGCCCCGTAACATACAAAAATGTCACCAAAGAGTTTTCCAAGGTCTTGGAATTAGAGGGGAATACCGAGGACGAGAAGAATCGCTCGGAATTGCGCATGATAGATACGATGCTTCGTATATTATACACATTCAAACCCGATGTAATTACAGGACACAACTCAGAAAACTTTGACTGGAATTTCATCATAAAAAGATGTACCATACTTGGATTGCCCTTGGAAGAACTTTCAAAACGTTATTTTGACGGGGAATCCATTAGAAAGGATAGCAGAGAGGCAATACTTAAACTCGGAGGTGAGGTAGAAAAGTTTCAAAGAACAATTGTTCCAAACATTACCGTAACCGACTCCCTTCATGCGGTACGAAGGGCACAGGCAACAGACAGTAGTTTCAAGAAGGCAGACCTTAAGTATGCAACCCAATATCTGAAATTGGGTAAGAAAAACCGCGTATATGTACCCGGCAGCGACATCGCCAAGATATCCGATGATTATGAAGAACATTACGCCTTCAATAATGAAGATGGATATTGGTATGTCTATGACCCCATAAAGGGCTCAGATTCCACAACATACACAAAAGAAAACTCCAAAGCATTCAAGATGACAACAAGGAAAAACCTGCTTGAAGGTTTTACCTTAGTCAGTGGTCATTATATTGTGCAGCGCTATCTTGAAGATGATATTTGGGAATGCGACAAGGTTGAATATGCATTGAATGGCACTGACTTTATGCTTACCAAGATAATACCCATTCCATATCAGAAAGTGGTAACTATGGGAACCGCAGGCTTATGGAAGGCAATTATGTTGGCATGGAGCTACGAACAGAACCTTGCAATCCCCAAGGCGGAAAACACGGGGGCATTTACAGGCGGACTATCTCGCCTTTTAAGGGTTGGGTTCGTAAAAGATGTTGTAAAACTCGACTATAACTCCCTTTACCCTTCTATTATCCTTACATGGGGAATCAGCGATGAAACCGACCTTAAGGGAAGCATGCTTTCAATGTTGGAATATGTCCTTACTACCCGAGAAAAACACAAGAACTTAAAGAAAGCCGCCGGTAAGATTGTTGACGAGTACGAGGCCGAGATGAATAACGGAAAAATCCTAACCGAAGAGGAGCGAGAGGAATATAGCAAGGCGGGCAGGGACTTCAAGATTGAAGATAATAGGCAAGCTTCGGTAAAGAAACTTGGAAACTCCTTTTTCGGTTCATATGGCTCTAATAACGGGAGTGTTTTCCCATGGAAATCGCCCACTTGTGCCGAGAGAACGACGTGTACGGGTAGAATGGCCCTTCGCCTAATGATTAGTCATTTCAAGAATCTTGGATATGAGCCCATCGTTGGCGACTCATTTACCGAAGACACCCCAGTTTTTATTCGTTATACTAAAACTGGCGAGATTGATATTAAACCGATATCAGAACTTATTAATGAGGATGCAATTGAAATTGACGCTCTCGGTAGGGAATATGATTATAGTCCCAAGAATTACCAAGTGCTCTGTCGTAGCGGATGGGTAAGCCCCTCTTATATCTATCGTCATAAGACCGACAAAGACATTTATGAAATTGCCGATGGGGATATGAGGATAGAAGTTACCGAAGACCACTCCTTATTCGATTCTAAACAGAAGAAAATTAAACCATCTGCAGTGAATGGAGATACAGAGCTTGAATATTTCACTAATAACAAAGTATTCAAAGAGAGTAAAATACTAACTTGCGACGCACGGATGGCAGACTATTATGCAAAAGAACTTGCAGATGGCAAAATAGACCGGGTACCGAAATGGTTCCTTAATCGTGCTGAAGAGGGCAAGAAGTTTTATGCCGCCTTCATTGAAAATCAACGTGATGATGTCGAATATTCCAAGACCTGTCTTGCAGGGTTACAATTTTTGAAATTTTGCTCTAAATAAAATTGCTTTTTTGGTATTATTAGACTATTTATATATAAAAAAGAAAAATTATGCCGAAAAAACAAACATTAGAGCAACTGCTAAAAATGGCGAAAGAAATACATGGTGATAAGTATGACTATTCGTTGATTACTGAATACCATGGGGCGGATTACAAATATCCGATTATTTGCCCCGAGCATGGTGTATTCTATAAATCCCTTTCAAAACATGTCTATTCGAAACAGGGCTGTCCGACATGTGCTAAACGATTCAGGTATAATACAGAAACATTTATTCGCACAGCACAGAAATTGCCACATTGTAAAAACTATTCTTTTGAAAAAACAGAGTATGTAAATAATAAAACAAAAATCATTGTTACGTGTAAAGAACATGGCGATTTTCTTATCGCCCCCGGTCACCTATTAAGTGGAGAGGGGTGCCCAACTTGTCGGTATATTAAGTCATCTGCAGGGATACGGCGTTCTATAGACGAAATAAAAGAAATAGCCACGAGTGTTCATAAGTCAAAATATGACTACAGCCTAATAACAGACTACAAAAACGATAGAGTTAAATACCCAATAATTTGTCCCGAGCACGGCGTTTTTTATCAAACCATGAACAACCACATAAAAGGCAGACAGGGCTGCCCAATCTGTGGTCGAGAAAAATGTGGTTTGTCACGACGAATAACATTCGAGGAATGGTCTGAGATGGCAAAGAGCGTTCATAATGATTTTTATACCTATCATAAAGAAGATTATATCGACAATTCATCTAAGACGCGAATTACTTGCCCCAAACATGGTGATTTTTGGCAATTGGCGAGCAATCACACTTGGTTAAAACAAGGATGTCCCAAATGTGGACACACGATATCATCAGCAGAAGATGAGATTGCAGCCTATATAAAATCCCTTGGCTTTGAAATTGAAACGAGAAAGAGAATAACAGGAAGGACGGAGGTGGATATTTACGTCCCCTCACAGCATTTTGCTATTGAATATGATGGGCTGTATTGGCATTCTGAACTAATGAAGACGAGGGGTTTTCATTTAAAAAAGACTAAAACCGTAGAAAGTTTGGGGGTGCGGCTTTTTCATATATTCGAGGACGAATGGCTTGAAAAGACCGAGATTGTAAAATCAATGATAAAAAACCAATTGGGTATAACAGGCAACAGAATCTTTGCAAGAAAATGTCAATTGAAGGAAATAGACACTCCAGCAGCAAGAAAGTTTTTAACTGAAAACCATCTTCAGGGATATTGCCCGTCTGGTGTCCGAATTGGTCTGTTTTATAACGATGAATTAGTCGCCGTTATGACTTTTGGCAAATCAAGGCATTTTATTGGTAGTGGGAAATATCAGATTGAATTGCTACGATACGCGACCAAAATAAACACCCTTGTGACCGGCGGTGCGAGTAAAATGTTTAAATATTATGTGAGAACCTATAACCCCCAAAGCATTGTCTCTTATGCAGACAGAAGATGGTCCGATGGTCACCTATACACGACTTTGGGGTTTGAGAAGTATAATGAGTCGAAGCCAAATTACTATTATATACGGAGGCATAAAAGAATTTATCGCTTTAATATGCGAAAAAGTATCCTTGTCAAGAAGTTTGGGTGCCCGCCCGATATGACGGAAAGGGAATTCTGTTATAAAAACAAATATTATCGCATATACGATTGTGGTTGCTTATGCTATTGTTGGAAACAATAAAATTTTGATTATCTTTGTAAAAATTTTCTTATATGGTAACTATTAAAAACAAAGGAAGAACGTCCGCGTATGTTTACGACATTTCCCTCGATGGAACGGTAGTCAATGCCCTTGGCATGAGTGTCGCAAGCAACACGGACGGCTAAATGGTTTCAACTTTAAACTACCCAAAGAATCCGAGTATCGTTATACAAAGGAAAAACCTTATATCGGAAAAGGATTAAGTCGGGAGACAAAAGAAGGAAAAGCCTACGTCGGCTTTGAAGCTGATGTCGCAGAGTTTAATGATACTTTTATGCGCGATTTCAACTATGCCCCAATGGCAGTAAACAAGATGGGGCTTGGCATAAAGAAAATCTGTGCCGCCTGAGAGTAATTTCAGGGCAATAACCTCTCTAATTGCTGGAAACCCCAAAACGAGCAAGTAGATACGACTTTAACATAGTAATATAGTTAAAGAAGATTGGGTAACGCCAATTTAAACGTAAAAACTCTATTTGTGGGGCAATCAACTAAAAGCAGCCAAGTGTCCTAAAGGACAAAGGTTCAACGACTATTCCGAAAGGAAGTACACTGAAAAGTGGAAATGGGAGGCTCCCGAAAGGGATGATGATATAGTCTTAAAGACGCGAATAGACAAAGGCGTTATATTTTGAGATGAAATCGTAGATGCAACTATTAACGTATCAAGGAAGAACTACTGTGATTTTTTCCCCGAGAAACCATACCCCGAGGATGTGAAACTTGTGGGCAATACCATCAAGTCAAAAAGGATATCTGCATACGTAGAGGCCTTTATTGACAGGGGCGTCCGTCTTCTTCTCCGAGGAAAGGGACAGGACTTCATTGAGGAGTATTATGACACCATATCCAAGATATACAACTATCAGATTCCGCTTAAGGACATTGCGTCCAAGGCAAAGGTGAAGAAGACCGTTGATGATTATATCGCCGATTGTCAGACGCTTACCAAAGCAGGTAGGCCCAAGTCAAGACAGGCGTGGATGGAACTCGCAATCAATGCGGGTATCAACCCCGACCTTGGAGATACCTTATATTATATTAATACGGGAAAGGCCAAGTCTCAGTCCGACGTTAAGAAAGTAACGCACTACTATCAGATAAACGAAGATGGCACCAAACAAGATGTCATCACCAAGATAGAAAAGGCATATAAAGAATACAAGAAGGAACGCAAGGACAAAGGCAAAGAGCCCCTGCCTAAAGATGAGTTTATAGTAAGGAAATTCCCCACAGTGGTAAAGGATGATGAGATTATCCTCAACGCACAGCTCCTTCCGAGGGAGATTGTGGAAGCAGAAGAAGATACGCCCTGTAACCTCACGATTGAATATAATGTTCCAAAGTACATAGAACAGTTCAATAAAAGGATTACGCCACTTCTTGTTTGTTTCAAAAAGGACATCCGAAATAAGATTCTCGTTACAAAACCTTCAGACCGACAGTATTTCACTCAGGAAGAATGTGAACTTTCAAGCGGAGAACCCAACAGGAAAGGTGACCAAGATACCTACGAGCAGTTGATGACGATGGAAGACAAGGAAATCGCCTTTTGGAAGGCCCACCCCGAATTTAAAATTCCCTACTTGAAAGAGTGTGGTATGGATTGGAATCAAATCCTTGATGATTACAACAAACGCAAGGAAGAAGAAATTCTCTACGGCGTTGATAAAGAACGCGAAAAGTTCAATAAGCTTGTTGAGGGCTTGTCCAAACAAGAGATTGAAGATATGCTTGACGGTGTTATTCCTGACAGGATTTCCGCTGCAGCCGACCTTGATAACGAAACATTAAATTTTGTTTCCAAGACACACCCCGAGTTCGTATTTAGCTCAATCTACGACATCCTTGAACAGGGGGATAAAACAAGTGACTACGACGAAGCTTCCTATGACATTGAAGAAGAGGAATATTAGTCAACGGAAGAAAAAAAGAAACCGCGGGAGAAATCCTGCGGTTTTCTTTCAGATATAGAACACAAGCTCCCTTTCTACATTACAGGGGTCTGATGGTTTATTACCACCCCCTGATGGCTTCGGCGGATTAGGTGGTACAGGTGTTGGTTTTGTGCCGTCAATAGGATAACCATAAAGAAGTGGCTTATCCATAATGTTACCGGGGGTAACGTATTCATCACCCGTTAATGGCTCGCAGCCAATACATATTTCACATGCTTTACACGCCATAACAATAATAAATAGTTTCAACTACAGTTTGTCGTAAAAATAGGCTATCTTTTAGACAAAACGACGATTGTGGCAACGGTCTATTTATTAGGAAACAGCGCTGATGATGGCACCTTCAAAATAGGTGTCACAAGGGGAAACATAGAAAAGCGCATCAAAAAGCTACAGACAGGAAACGCAGAAGAAATCTACGTTGTTATGTCTTATGAGACCGACATCCCCTTTTTGATTGAAAAGAATCTCCACCAAAGGTTTAGCAACAAGAGAATGGGGGGAGAATGGTTCAAATTGGACAGTGACGACATCGTTCACTTCAAGGAGACATGCAAGGAAATTGAGGAAATGTTTGCTTCGCTGCAAGATGCCAACAATCCCTACATAACAAAAATGCTAAAGAAAGCAACAAAAATTGCAAAACTCAAAGATAATAGCTAACTTTGCAATTATGGTTTTTGAAAAAAGAGACAAGTTTTATATCATCACCCTTGTGGTTATGGGACTAATTGCGCTATGGGGCATCCTTAGAAGCGAGCGCCTTAACAGGGAATCCAAGAATTGGAAGCACAACTATCAGGTACTTCAGGACTCTGTGCGGGTGATAAACACCAAATACGGCGAGGTCCTATACGAGAACAATTCTCTCATTATTGAAAAGAAGGAACTGAACGACGCTCTCGGAATATCCAAGAAGCAAGTCAAGGACTACGAGAAGAAACTCAATGCAAGCCTTGCTTATATCAGTAAATTAGAAGCCGCTTTAGAGGTAAAAGATACCATCAAGGTTACTGAAGTCGTGAAGGACAGTACAGGAAATTATAATCTCAAATATGGAGATAAATGGCTATCCTTTGGTGAAACATTACATGTAGGAGAAAAGAATTGGGTTGATGTTTATGATATAAAGATGGACGTTCCCCTTAAGGTTGGTCTCACAGATGACTATAAGATATTTGTAACGTCCCCTAACCCCTACTTCAATGTAACCTCTATTGATGGTGCCGTTATAGACGGCTCAAAGTTTGCACCGAAACCGAAACGTTTTAGCTTTGGCTTATATGGTGGTTTTGGGGTTGGTTATGGTATTGTATCCAAGTCTATTGATACTGGGCCACAGATAGGCGTGGGTGTCACCTTCAAATTGTAGAGAATGGCAAAGAGAATCATTTTGTAAATTCAAAATCTTTTAATATATTTGCAGTATGATACATTTTTTAACAAACAGCGAACAACATCCGCAACTGCAGCCGCGCATTGCAGATGAGGATATTATTGTAATGCAAATTCTGCTTACTAATCGCACAACGTACGACCCCGATAATGACGCGCTATGCTTCTTGAGGGAGAACGAATACCTTACGCTGCACGAAGGGCAACGTATAAAGTTTGACGGAGAAATTGCACACATTAAAGTTGACCCCTCACTGCCGGATGCAAAAGTGGAAATATACCACGACGATTTTTATCTTCACATCAAGAACGCCCCTATGGCGTTTTCACGGCTACCATATGACAGTATTGAAGATAACGCTATCTTTTTGGCCTGTCTTGCCCACCAATACTCAGAAGGAGCTTGCCCGCTCCTTACATACGGAATAATACCAAAAGGAACACCTTATTGGATTGGAAACCGCTATGATGTTGCTGCGGCAGAAATGTTTTTATTTCGCCCAATAGAGCGATGCGACGACTACAGCGAAAAATGGGAGAGGCGTTTCGAAGAATATTACAGGGGGCAGTTTTGCTTAGGGACTAAGGCCGAAGAGCTTCCTTGCCGTTACCTTAAAGCAGAAGAAATTGGCCCATCAATGAAGTGGCCTCCGATACCAAAGGAATTAAAAGACAAAGACACCACAAGTCCTGTTATAAATATATTAATGTTGTTTATTTAAAATGTGTTTAGTTTTACAGAAACGTCACCTTGATTGTAATGGTAAAATATTGCCACCTCTTGTAGCCAAAAAAGACATTAAGGTTTATAAGGTTATCCGAGATGTAGGCGAAATATGTCCTAAATATGTTACACCTTGCTTCTATACCAAACTTGTTTTCAATGAACAAGGGATAGCAGAATTAGCATCCCAATTAAGGACCTACAAGGGGAACGACCATTATCTTCCACAAGTAAATGCAGGAATACACGCATATACAAACAAAGACACTGCAAGAAGATGGAGCTATAGTGGGGCCGACTATAGCGATTGCATAGCAGAAGCAATCATCCCCAAGGGGGCAAAATACTATAGGGGAGAATACGATGAAATCGTTGCAGACAGGATGCTTATAAAGAAACCAAGTTGGCAAAAGATAAGCAGAAACAATTAAACACATAATAATGCGAAAAAAACTTGTTATTGCAATAGTTGGGCCAAGCGGCTCAGGGAAAACAACTCTGTCTCTTTATCTTAAGGAACAGGGTTATAACTTAATTACATCCTACACGACAAGGCCAAAGAGAGACGAAGAAACGGAGGCTGTAGACCATTATTTCATAGAAGAATCCCCCGAACAAATTAAAGAAAAGATTATGAACGGAAGGATTGACACTGTTGCACATACCGAATATGGCTCCCATTACTATTGGACTACTTTTGAACAGTTCTCCAATACAAAACCTAATGTATATGTAATTGACGAATACGGACTTCAGGGGATGATGGAGAAATTCCCCTCGGAATTTGACTTCATCACAGTTTACCTCAATTTCAAAGGCGAAAGTACCGTAAATAAGGGAAGAACAAGCAGGGATAACAAAAGGGCAAAGAAATTCCCACTGAAGTGGTATGATATCGTGGTAAGAAACGGATACGACCTACCCAAAGAAGAATTCCTAACAAAAGCATATATGAAAATTAAGAAAGCCGTAATTCAGAAGCAGACCATCTTCTTGCAAAGCAGAGAAGGGCAGCAACATTTCCTCATACCTACTGAAATGCCAAACATATATGAATTCAGGACCGCAGAGGATTGGATGCCGATATATTGTACCCTCGACCATGATAGAAACATAAAAGCCATAGATGCCGACGGTGGCCCATATCTTGCAATTGGGTCAGAAATTGAAGGGCGAAAGATTAAAAGCTTTGTGCCTCTAAAAATATATAACGGGGCAGACAAGGAGAAATTCACGTTCGCTACAGGAATAGAATTTGAGGAAAATTAATTCTGTGCCATGGTTGACCTGATAGTTTCTTTAACATCGTATCCAAATAGAATCAAAATAGTTAAAGACGCTCTGCTTGCACTAACACAACAAGCGGTTCCCGTTGATTTTACGTACAAGATTGTTTTCGTTTTGGCAGACCCCGAATTTCCAAATAAAGAAGAAGACCTTCCCGAAGACCTCCTATCTGTCATACGCGAGAACAACATTGAGCTCCTATGGCACCCAAGGAATATTCTTAGCCACAAAAAGTTAATACCTGTTATTAAGAAATACCCGAAAACACCAATTCTTATTACGGACGATGATGTAATTCGGCCCAAGTATTGGTTAATGCAATTTTGGGAAGAGCACATTCGCCACCCACAAGATATTATTTGCGGTATGTTTTGCTATAGCCTTGACGAAAATGGCGAAATGGTCCGTTTTAATGACTATAAACGAAAAGGGGCAAAACCTATTAACGGCGTAGGAGGCTGCATATTTAACTTTGCCCGCCCAGCAAACGGCAGCGGCGGAGTGTTATATCCAAAGGGGTGTTTTAAAGACAAACGATTCTTCGACGAAGACCTTATGATGGAGCTATCTCCAACATCGGACGAGTCATGGCAGTTCATGTTTAATATTCTTGAGGACCGAACCATTAGGCAAACGCTCTCAATTGTAGATACGGCCACACAAACAATCAGCGGAAGCCAATTATCGCCCACCTGCTTATACAAACGCAACAACTACAATCAAATAACAAAGGTGCTAATGTCGGCATTCCCCGAGTTCAAAGAGAAACTCAACGAAAGACAAAAGAGAATAATAGTTGCACTTGCATCCTACAAGGAAAGAATTGTTAATGGGTCTTGCGAAACAGCCATTGAATCTATACTCCGTCAAAGCATGAAACCAACCAAGATTGTTTTGACAATACCACGCGGTCACAAGAAGTTTCTAACACAAAAACTAAAAAAGTGGATAAACGAAAACATCGTGGAGTTGATTGTTGCCCCAAAAGATTTAGGACCGCACAACAAATACTTCTACGCGATGCAGAAATATCGCGAATACGCAATCATAACGGTAGACGACGACTTTATCTATGATGTTGATTTAGTGAAAAGCCTGCAGGAATCCTATGTCAAATATCCCAATTGTATATCAGCAAGACGAGTGCATTTAATGAACATAACTAATGGGAATCTGACAGACTATGAGGATTGGGGATACGAATACAGCGGGCAAATCGAGCCATCCTATCAACTGATGGCTACGGGCGGTGGCGGCACGCTATATCCGCCCGATATACTTTGCATTCACAAAACAACAAATGAGCACATTGATGAATTTCGCTACGTTGATGACATCTACCTGAAACTAATGGAGCTTAAGAGAGGCATTAGAGTAGTGCTTGTTCAAGAAAACGTCCCATGGGGCACAGAAATCGCCAAAGGGGGAAACAGGGAAAATGCCCTCTATAAAAAGAATTGTCAAAGAGGCGGTGGTAATGACGAAGCCATTAAAGTTCTCAATGAAAACTATTCTTTTTTATTCAAAAAATATATTCCTAATCCTATTCATGTGACGAAAGAAATGATGCGGAGATACAAAAAGAAGAGCACTACCACTACCATAACGCATAGAACAAAAAGGAGAATATCCATACGCACCAAATAGAAGAATGCTTCAGAATATCAGGGAAAAACTAGATATTTGCTAAATATCAAGGAAAAATTAGATATTACCACGATTCTTGTAGGAAACAATGGTGGTATTTTAATTTTTGGAAACTATACACTTATTTTCTAAAAAGATTTTTTAACTTTGCAAAAAGCAAAGGAAATGTTGACTCTGAACGCTGAAATATGTAAGGCTGACCGCGATTTGCTCAAGAAGAAGCACGGAATCTCCAAAATATGGAATGACCACTACTCGCCCGCAAAGAGTATTGGTAAATGCTCCACACTTTACAAGATTCTTAAGCCTAATAGTTATCAAGACTTCTTGCAAAAGTATCTTGAATATGCCGAAAGAAACAAAGATACACTTCGGGTTATAGACCGAGGGCTCACAGAGGACGAACTTATATTGTTGGCCCAAGAATACAAATTTCTATGCGAAAGGCAAGTCAACATCAACGAACCATTAACCACATACCTGAATGACGCAATCTGCCATATAATTATTGAGACTTATGACGGAATGCGACGGGAAGAAGAGGCAATCTCAATTATCTCAAGCCGAGGATATCGTGTCCGTAAAGGTGGCGACTTTCTTGATAGAAGGTATGGTGTTGATTTGGCCTGCACCGATGGGCACGGAAAATGTTTTGCCGTACAGGTAAAACCCGTATCTTTTTTTCTTTCAAACCGCATAGACGTAACCGAAGATAGGAATCTGATATATCAAAAGAAGGAAAAACTCAAGAAAGAGAAAGGAATGGAGACCTTCTATATGATATATGACAAGAATGTAGACGGAAGAATTACGTGGATAAAAAACCACGACGATAATTTTGCATTTGCTTTTGATGACGCCCTCTACTTGGGCGAAAACAATAATGTCCTTGTTTTAAAAGGGCTGCTTCAAAAAATTAGAAACAAATAGTTGGTTTTTTCAAAACTTTCGCTATATTTGCAAAAAATATTTATGATGGCGCTTGCTCAAATAGGATTATTTTTATTGTATCTTGGCATTGCAATATGGTATGCCCTTCGGTTCTTCAAGGAAAATTGCAACGAAGATGAAGCGGAGGCTATAGCCTGCGGCCTTTTTGGCACCATTTGGCCGCTTTCGATGGCGGTAAGCATACTCCTCAAGGGAAAATAGTTTAAAGAATAGATATTATGGCAGACAAAGTTAACATTAGCATGAGCGGGGGAACAAGTTTCATGGGTCTCCTATTCCTTGTTTTTCTTGTGTTGAAACTTACACATGTAATTGATTGGTCGTGGTGGTGGGTCACGGCACCACTATGGGGTGTATTCGCCCTATGGGCCATTGCCGTGGTTATTGCTTTCGTATTTATTTATCGCAATTAAATATGAAGTCGTTTTTAGCTCTGCTTATCGGTGGCCTTTGCCTCTGTTCTTGCAAGGCCTATGGAAATTATTTTGACGAAACCCCTATTGACACACTTCCAAACGTTGGACAAGACAGGCGGACTTTTGAACAAATTTTTGAATTTGAGTATAAAGGGCACCAATATATATGGTTTCGCTGTCATAATGGCGGATATGCGGGATTTGATGGTGGAATTGTTCACAATCCCGAATGCAACGCCTGCAGAGGCAAGGAAGATACTACTATTCAATATAGACTTTAACGTTATGGAAATGTTAGAAAAAAAGATACAACAGGATTTGGTCGCAGCCATTAAAGGCCACGCCGATGCCGCAATAAGCGCCATCAGGTCCATCAAAACCGCAATACAGAACGAGAAGGTTAGCGGAACATATCACGAGTTGACCGACAACAACATTTTGGGGCTTATTCAGAAGCTCGCAAAGCAGCGACAGGAAAGCATTGAGATATACTCACAAGCAGGGCGCCAAGACCTTGCTGATAAGGAGAGTGCAGAACTTAAGGCGCTCAATACCTATCTTCCGCAAATGCTTTCTACCGAAGAACTTCATGCCACCATTAATAATATCATCAGTAAAGGAGGCTACTACTCAATGAAGGATATGGGCCTTGTGATGAAGGCCCTAAAGGAAAGATTTCCTAATCAGTACGACGGAAAAACAGCAAGTACATATATTAAAGAAAAACTATCCTAATTATGCTAAAAAGTTACAACGTAATAACCTTTGATGTGAACCGCTGTGAATTTGTTCCGTTTAACATCATGCCATACTTCCTCGGGGTATACGTGGAACAGCGCGGTTCTAAAAATTTCAAAACACCCCAAACAAGAGACGAGTTCAAGCAGTTTGTTAAAGATTGGGGGATGTATCAGTTTTGGGCCCGATGTGAGTATGAGGTCATTCTTGTTGATTGGCCCTCACAGCAGAAGGAGAAAAAGATTGATGTTTGGGAACAGATAAAGATGAACATTGATACCGTTACCGATATCCTAATGGAAAACGTCGCGCAATTGCCCAAAACAAAGGCTGCAGCAAAGAATTTTCTTGAGAAAAAATTGTTAGTCATATGACCCCTGAAAAATCAAACAAACAGCCCTCCAACCGAGAACTAATTCAAAACGAATGCAAGGAACTCTGCGGTCGTTATTCAAATATATTCTTGCATGGGAATGGGTATCTACTCGGTGCCGTAGACCTTGCGGACGACTACTATTATATCTTCCTCTGTGAGGACGGAGGTGTCAGTTACAGTACCTGTGTATCATTACCTGAACTTCTTCCCGAAGACGATAGCCCCAATTCCTTGTTTTCGTTATCAGACGAAGAGGCAAAGAAACAAATAGATTTCGCCTACAAGCGCATAATTGAGGAAATCAGATGGTCGGGCATCAACTATATCAAGACTCTTGGCATTGAACTTTCAGAGAGTAACCTCGTTCGACAAGAGGTCTGTAACCGCATTCTTCACCCGGAAAACTATATCATCTATTGGCTTGACACATCCAAAAACGAAAAATAATTTCAGCTCCTGCCAAGTTTGGCACGATTTTTGAAACACAGTTCCTTTAAAAGAACAATTTTAAAAAACCATTATGGACTACGAAAAGAAATACAAAGAAATGGTGGAAAGAGTTAAAGCCTTTCACAAAGAGGGAAACGCTCTTACCAAAGCACAAATGGAAATTATTCTTCCCGAACTTGCAGAGAGTGAGGACAAGAGGATTAGTAATTTGATTTATTGCATTGTTCGGGATAGAGAAGACGTAAGGACCACTCTTGAGTCCAATGGTATTTCGGTTGATAAGGCTCTTGCCTACCTCGAAAAGCAGAAAGAGCCGGAGAATGTAAGTGCAACTACGATGATTCCGTCTTGTTGGACCGAAAAACAGAAAGAGCAGAAGCCAAGTATTGTTGAAAAATTGAGAGAGATTTCAACTCCTGCTGACGAAAATTGGTTTGAGATTCAGAAGCGGTGGGAAAAGGAAGATGAGCAGAAGCCCGCAGAGTGGAGCGAGGAGGATGAGGAAATGCTTGAAGACATTAAATTCAGCTTTACATATAATAAAGGTGAAATGACTGATGCTCTTAAGTCTTTAAAGCCACGGCTAAAGCAAGAATGGAGTGAGGACGATGAGAGGAATTATGAATATCTGCATCAGATTATTTGTGATTATATCAATAATCCTCAAATAGAATACAAAGAACGGGAGAAAGCATCTAAAGAACTTATTCCGTTTTGGGAAAGACTTAAATCTCTTCGTCTACAGATGAAGCAAGAGTGGAGCGATGAAGATGAGAAGATGTTGAATGTAATAATCTCTGACATTAGAAGAATACAAAGGAATTGTGGAATTGGGACAGATGAGTGGAATATTCATTCAAAAGCAATCCGATGGCTCGAATCCCTCCGTCCACAGCCTCATACAGTATCCATAAAAGATGCTACAAAGTTTGGCAACCTTGAGTATGAACGCGGAGTAAAAGACGGAATACAGAGTGAAAAAAGCCGTCAATGGAAACCGAGCAATGAACAGATGAATGCGTTTCGGAAACTTATTCGTAGTGCAGTGTTTCTTTCTTCGTGGAGAGAACTTGAAAAAGAAATTGACTCACTTTATCTTGACCTTAGAAACTTTAGCCATGAAATACATTAACGCAGAAAAACTGATAGCCGAGATAGAGAGGCGAATTCGTATCAAAGAGAATCTTGCTCAACATCCCGAAATGAGTGATATGAAAGATTCCCTATACGATATTATTGGGGCATATCAATCATTAAAATCTTTCATTAATTATCTACAGCAGGAACAGTCGGAGGTAGATTTGGAGAAAGATATAGAAAAGATATGCGATTTCAATAAGGCACAAACTACAATCACAATGACTAAAGGGGCATTTAAAATAGCTGCTCATCATTTCTATGAACTTGGGTTAAACACAAGAAAGGAGGAATAATATGTTTATCAAAGAGCTAATATGGAAAATAAAAGAACCGTATGTAAAAAGGAAACGGGCATGCTACGAACAACAGTGGTGTGAGAATAAAATGTCCGCAAAAGAAATGTGTGAAAGAGTTGCTGAACTTTATAGAGCAAAACCGGAAAGAAAGGAGAAATAATTATGAACGTACCATACAAGATTTGGGTTACCCCAAGTGAAATGACAGAATTACTATCTGAAAAAAGACACGACTACGATGTTGCTTACATCCGCAAGGATGCTCTGTTGGAGTGGGTAAAAGAAATAAAGAGAATTTGTAAAGGTGCGGAGCCAATAGAAAAGGCATATCAAACAGTAATTGACAAAATCGAATCGCTATGACAAGAGAAGAAGAACAACTCCTTCTAAAGGATTTATGTGCAAGGTTGCCTTATAATGTTGTTATTCGTTGTACGGATAATGATACGGACTACGAGTGCTTCTTGACAACAGTTATATTGAACGAGCTTTTGTATAGTACTGAATATTATGACTACAAACCATATCTTCGTCCAATGGCAAGTATGACCCCGCAAGAATGGATTGAGTTATGTGATGCGGGAGTTGAAGACGAAAAGTCCGCAATCTTCATAAAAGGCATCCGCAAATTTGTCCCTTGTACAAACAGGGAAAATTTTTTAAATTCAAAACATTTTGACCATCATAATCTCATTGAAAAAGGTTTGGCATTAGAAGCACCTGAAGGGATGTATACGGCATAAAGCTATACAAACATGATAGATAAATTTGAAACATTATATCCAGAATTTTTAACTTCAACAAACTTATGGTGCTATGACGAACCTTATGCTTATTGGTTGTCTGCTCCCGAGTATCATGTACATGAATGGGTATTATATAAAGAATACAACAATTACAAGTCAGTTGTTGGAAACGGCGGATTAAAAGGTGTGTCTTATGAAGAATTAATGAATAGTTTTAGAACTTATAGCTTTTACGATAACATAGATAGGGAAATGCTATGTAGAACATTTAGGCAACGTTCTTTGTACGATGATTCTTGTGATTTTGAAGATTTCATAAACGAATAGATATGATTACCGAAGATTACATAACTTATAGTTCTCAAATGCTTTTTTGGAACGGATATAGGTATTTTTGCCTTAATGTTAACAATTATGAAACAATCTATTATTAAATATGATTACAGAAAATTACGTTAGCTTTGAAACAGCGAAACTCCTAAAAGAGAAGGGGTTTGATGCCGAATGCGATTATCTCTATGTTGATGGGAAACTTGTAAGAGCTCAAGGATGTGCATGTAATTGGAATGACGGGGAAACGCTTTTTTCTGATTACAAGAACGAATGTTCTGCCCCATCCCTTCAAATGGTAATGAAATGGTTGAGGGAAGCGCATAGATTGTTTATTTTTGTTTCACCTTGGATAATGCTTGAAAACAACATTCAGTATTATTTCGAAATTCGTGATATAAAAACACGTGATTTTGAAACACTTTATGATTATACGTCAAAAGAATTGAATTCCTTTGAAAAAGTTACCGAAGCAGCTATTAAATATTGTTTAGAAAATTTGATTTAGTTATGAATAAAGAAATAGAAATTCCAGAGGGTTACGAAGTCCGAATTGAGGGTAACAAGGTTGTTCTTACACCGAAAGAGAGTGAGGATGAGAGGATAAGGAAAGCGATTTTAGGGCTGACTTATCTTGATGGAATTGAACCAATCCTTACGAAGTGTTCCATAACGGCAAGGGACATTCGTACCTACCTCGAAAAGCAGAAAGAGCCTGCCGATGGTGATTTTGCCAGAGGTTATGATTGTGGCTATGAATGTTGCCTTCATTCTCACGGAGCAGAGTGGTTTGAAAAGCAAAAAGAGCAGAACAATATAACAATTCAAAAGGCTTTTGAAGCATCTAAAGGTGGTTTTTCACTCGAAGAGAAAAGGCAGGCTTCTGATTATGCGGAAAGCATTCTTCCTACATCCATTGCACACGGAGAGAACGAGGATGAATATATGTTACATAAAGTCATCGAAGCTGCTTATATTGTTGGGCAGAAAAAGCAAAAGTCTGTTGAGTGTATTGAATTTAATAATGAATTTGAGAATCAAGTATCCCATCTTCTTGCATCTACCTTGAATAAAGAACACAATTATACTGAAGGCTTTGTTAAGTATGCCGCACAATCACTTCTTGGATATGCAAAGAATGAATTAAAATCCACAGAATTGAGTGATGAGGGTGTTCATACTCGTTTTGCCTTTTATACTTATAGAGATGAACCGGAAATTCTTTATCTTTCTAATGTATATGTAGAAGAATCAAGTAGAAATAATGGTTTAGGCACACTAATTCTTAAAGCTGCAGAAAAAGTCGCTGAGACAATTGGTGCTAAATCTATTCGCTTGAAAGTAAAGCGAGGCTCTCCCGTTAAAGCTTGGTATCGTAAACACGGATATGACTATATTGCATTTGAAGATGGGTATGACTGGCTTGAAAAGACTTTAGAGTACTCAAAATCAGTCAAGCAAGAGTGGAGTGAGGAAGATGAAGGAGAACTACAAAATGCAATTGACTGTTTGGAGTATCTTGGCAACGGAGGGGTTTATGCCTCTGAATCTGGATATGATGCTGCAAAAAATGCCGTGAAATTCTTAAAGTCACTGACAGAGAGATTTAATCTTCAACCGAATCAGGAATGAAGCGAGGAAGATGAAAATGCAATACTAATTGCAATTGATTGGCTGCAATATTATAGAGATACGTTTGTAGCTTCTGAGCAGGCCAAAGATGAAATCACTACTTGTGTTGAACGCTTAAAATCTCTCCGTCCTCAGTCTTATTGGAAACAGCTTTCAGAAAAAAATACTCTCGGAAGAGACAAGTGTTATATTGCAGTTCGTGATTCTGAACTTTCTGATGAAGAAAAAGAATGGGCATTTAATTTTCTGAAAAGATGTGAACCCAAATCTCATTGAAAACCAAGCGAAGCGCAGATGAATTCTCTCCAAGAAGTAATTAATATTTTGACAAATCTTCGTAGAAATACAGGTGATAGATATAATCTCGAATCGCTTTACAAACAATTAGAGAATTTGTAAAACTATAGGGGTGCGGAAAAGCATTTCTCATGATATAAGACATTTACTTACTCTGCCAAGTACGCACCCTTTTTATTGAGACATAATTACGAACAACTCAAGAAACCAAATTTGGAAGATAGAGGATGTTATTTATGTGACTTTGATACATATCATGTAAAGAAGGCTACGGAAATAATAAAGCATAAACTGATGGAGGAATAGTTATGAAATACATTGATGCTGATAAACTGAAAAAACTCATTGATGAGAAATGGAAAGAACTTGCTGATAAGGGTGTAAAGGATGGAGGAGGTAAATATGAAAATGAAATTTACACATATTTGTCAGTATTGAGACTCATTGATTCTCTACAGCAAGAGCAGCCGGAGGTGGATTTGGAGAAAGAGATAAATGGTCTTGATAATGCTTATTTTGATTTAGACGGTATTGCTGTTGTAGGAGCAACACACTATATAACGGTTGAAGATTTGAAAGATATCGCCCGCCACTTCTGGAACAAAGGATATAACGCAAGACATGAGGAATAATTGATATGCCATCATACGAAATTGAAAACGGTGTTTGTATTTGTATTGAACATGAACATGTAAAGTACAATGAGTATCGAGATATACTATCGTATTATGATACGGATGGTAGTTGTTTTAGCGATTTTGATATAACCGATGAAAATATTTATGAAGTGGAGAATCCATATTTCCTTTCTGATGTTTTTGTTTTTCAAAAGAAGCGCTTCAATCATTTTATTGATGGAGACATTGAAACCATCTGTTTTATAAAATTAAATAGAGAAAACAAAATAGAGGAAATTGGGTTTGATTTTTCTTCAAGGTTTAATTTAGAAAAAGATAAAACATACAAACAGGCCACACCGTTGCACAAGATTCCATTTCTTTTAATTGGTGATGAAATGTGGCTTAATGCAAGAAAGGAGGAAATCAAATGACATCGACAGCAATCGCCATCATCATCGCTGGTGTACTTATCTCATATAGCCTAGATGAGATAGCGAAAGCGATAAAGGGAAAGAAGGAAAAAGAATGAAAGAAAAATTCGAATTGATTGGTCACGGTGATTCCGCTCATCTTATCAGAAAATATAAGAAGCACTTGTGGAATAAATCTCTTGGCACAAGTCATTTGAAAACCATGGCGACGATGCTGAAAAATGATGCCGACACTATTGCCGCTTATTTAAAAAACTTTTAACGCAAGAAAGTTGGCACGATTCTTGTAGTAGAACATTCTGATTTTTTAAACTACAAAATTATGAAAGAAATCAAATTTTATGGCGGAGATACCATTGCCGAGGCTTGGCGAGAGCTCCTTAGACAAAGCGCTGATTGCGGGGAAACCTGCTTCGGAATGTTTAATGACAAGCAGTTGCTTTCCACCGACACTCTCGACGAGGCATATAAAAAAGTAACGGGGCTTACAAAATCTGAGTTCGACGAACGGGACAGAAAGGAACGCGAAGAATATAAGCGTTGGGAAGAGGCATTCGTTGCCTCCATACCATCTAAGACAGAAGAATATAAGAAAGCCGCGAGAGGCGTGATTATTGAAGACCAATATGATTATTGGGATAAAATTGTTCCCATTCGCCTCAATGACCTATATCACGGAATGGAGCTCGATGCCACACTTGAAATCTGCAGGATAATGCGTGACGAATCCGTTAGTCTTGAAGAGCGTATCGAAAAGGCAAAAGAGACATTCCACAATCAGGGGCATAGCGGAATGTCAGGTGGTCTCGTGCTTTCTATGATAAGGGCGTTCTGTCCCGAAGGTACGGCAGTATGCGACAGGATAAGATTTTAACTTGTGGAATTCTTGCCTATTTTTGTTAAAGGAGGAATAGATATGAAAGGGAATTGTATGACAGGATGTAAACACTGTATTGTAAAAGACATCTATGAAAAACGTAAATTTAAGGACGAAAACGGAATTGTATATGCCACGATGAACGAACATGCGGGGTATGAGCGGTTATGTGACGGCGGACATCAGAGAGAATACGAAAAATGGCACGAAAGAAATAAAGACAACGTTTACGAGATTTATAAAAAGGATTTTCTTGATTGCTTTGAACCAACGGAAGTTGCCGCAAGCCTCAATGAAATGATAAATCTTGCCGAAGAAATTCTTAATGCAAGAAAGGAGGGATAGTTATGAAATACATTGACTCAGAAAAACTGATTGCCGAGATAAAACGGTATAAAAACAAAGCAGATGAACGTCTTAAAATAAAAGGCAGAACTTTCAGTGAAGAACAGAAAGATTCAGCCCTTCAAAATCTTTGTGGTAACTTATTGCACTTCATTGACTCTCTACGGAAAGAGGAGCAGTCGGAAGTGGATTTGAAGAAGGAAGTTGAAAAGTTCTGTCTTGAATATGATTCAAGAAAAGAAGTGTGGTTTGGTATGACTCCAAGGGATAAGAAAATGTTAAGCATTCCAACATTGGCTAATTTTGCTGTAAATATTGCCCGCCACTTTGCCGAATGGGGAGCAACCCATCTTAACACAAGAAACGAGGAATAATATGAGAACCAAAGAAAGTGTAATATACCGTTTAGAGGATGAACGGCACAACATTCTACCAGCCGACAACGACTATCGAAAAGGCTATTTGAAAGCAATTGAATTAGCGTTGTATCTCGTAAAAGACATTAAGGAGGAATAATATGACACAGGAAGAAAAACAACTATTGATTAAAGACCTTAGTGCGAGGTTGCCTTATGGAGTTAAATTTAACTATGGAGGTAATGATGGATGTGATTATAAAGCAGAAACAATATCACTCGCGGCCATCAATAATTCTTTCCCCATTGAAGATTGTAAGCCTTATCTCAGACCAATGCCTTCAATGACTGAGGAAGAGAATGAAGAATGGATTAAAGTGTCTGATATGAAGTTTGACAGGGAAGGTGGTTTCTTTTATATTTATGATGCTCATCTTCCTTTTGATTGGCTTAATGCACATCACTTTGACTATCGCGGCCTCATTGAAAAGGGACTTGCCCTTGAAGCAAAAGAAGGAATGTATAAAACCGAATAGAATATGCAAATCAGCTTTTATTTATTTCTTATTATAATAGTTACGTGGATTCCAATAGGGATTCTTATTGATTATATTGCATATAAGTGCAAGTTTCCTATGCAGGATGCTTTAAATCCATCACCATGGGCACTTCTTGGATTAGTTTGGCCAATATCTTTATTTCCATTTCTGACATATTGCTTATGGTATAAACATCGTAGAAACAAAGTAGAGTAAGATATGATTACAGAAGATTATGTTGGTTTTGGTGTTGCTAAACTCCTGCAGGAAAAGGGGTTTGATGTGTACATATCTTCGTTTTATGAGGACGAAGGAAAGCCTATTAGAAAGGGAGCTGATTGGAATTGGAATATTGGACCTCGCTATTCCGCTCCAACTCTTCAAATGACAATGAAATGGCTGAGAGAGGTTCATAAAATTGCAATAAACATTGGATGGGGTGAGGTGTTTGAAGAAAATTATCAATGGTGGTGCATTATTCTCAATCAAAATAGTGGGGAAATACTCAGAGAAAGTGAGTATGGCAAGACTTACGAAGAAGTTTGTGAAACTGCAATCAAGTATTGTCTTGAAAAATTGATTTAAACTATGAAAGCAAAAGATTTTAAAGAAATTATATCTAGAATACCTGATGACGATGAACTTATTTTCACCTATTCTATGTTTGAATTTGAAAATATAGGTAATGTCTTTAATGGTAAAGAAATAATAAAATATTTTGGTTCCCCGGATGCAAAAGATTGTTTTCCCCATTCTAAAAGAACGTGGATGATTGAATTCGATAATTAATCTTTAAAAATTTGAGATGGTTATGACAAGAGAAGGAAAAAATAAAAGAAATACGATTAGACGGCAAGAAAACTTCAAAAAGTATTGTTTTATTAAAACAAAGTAGTATATTTGTCTGCGCGATTCATCCTGACGGTTAAAACCGTGGATTTTCTCACTTAAATATCATAAAAATGGAAATATATGGCACAAGAAGACATACAGAAAATAAAAGACAGACTCCATAAAGAAAGGGAGAACCGTATTCCCAAAATTATCAAGTGGTTGGATGAGTTGAAACCATTCACAGAGGAGTCCATACCCGAACCTCCGATACTTGGCAAGGAACTGTACAACAAGTATGTAATTCCCAACTTTATCCGTTGCGGAGCAATTCCGAAGGATAAGTTAGTCATCGGAAAGACTTACATTGGAAAATGCCGTAACGCAAGCGAAGCGGTGTGGAATGGCAAAACTTTTACTTACAAGCGCACCAAGTTTGGATACGCATATGACGAGGATATAAACCATTTTCAAGACGATGACGGTTATGATGTTTTCGTCCCAATCAAAATTAAAGAAGCATGATTAACAAATTATCTCAAAGGCACTCTTACGAGGAAGTTGAAGATTACACGAAATATGTAGTCAAATGCCCTACTTGCGGAACAATTCTTAATTTCGGGAAAGATGATGTTCATAAAGATGAGGACGGCTGCTGTATTCATTATGAATATATTGTTTGTGCTGAATGCAATGAACATATTAGGTTGAACGACGATGAGTATTTTGGCTATTGATTTAGAATATGACAGCTGAAGAAAAACAACTCTTACTCAAAGACATTTGCGCAAGGTTGTCGTACCACAATTTGTGGATGCAGTACGACAATAAAGATTGGTTGGCAATTGGCTATGGGCACGGAAGAATAGAATTACTGACAAACCCCGTTTCATCCGCCACCGGTCCTTGTCCTCTGATTGAAGAGATTAAACCCTATCTCCGTCCTATGTCAAGTATGACTGAGGAAGAGAAAGAAGAATTATATCATTACTATTGCAAAGAAATTGCTGATAATTTAAGCACTCCAAATTTAACTTGGGAACTTAGATGCTGTGTCTCTAATTCCTTTGGAACTGATTGGCTCAATGCTCATTATTTTGACTATCGTGGATTGATTCCTATGGGATTAGCTCTTGAAGCTCCTGAAGGAATGTATAAAACTGAATAGATTATGGAATATTGTTTGAAGATAACCAAAAAAGACGGCTCTGTAAGTAATCATTATTTTTCATCCTATGAAGAATTGGATTACAATGCTACATTCTGTCAGTTTTCTACCAACATTGCTGAAGCGGTCGGACTGAAGGTTGGGCTTTTCAAAAATGAGATACTTTTTAAAATAGGATAATATGATTACTGAAGATTACGTCAGTTTCGAAACCGCCAAACTCTTGAAGGATAAGGGTTTCAAAGAGTGGTGTTTCAAATGCTATGGCGTCGCAATACTTCATAATGGAGCGGATATCAGTTTCGATGAAGAATGCGAACTGAGAGATTATGGTAGAGAGAACGAAATTGAGTATATAGAAGGCGGCAGGCTCTATGGTTATGGATGCAATAATCATGACAAAGATGCGAAGGTGTGGGCAGCTCCGACATTGTGGGTTGCAATGAAATGGCTGAGGGAAACACATAGTATAGACATCTCGGTAGTTCCGCATTCTCATAAAGAAGGCAAAACATTTGACTACGAGTTTGTATATTGGAATGGTGAGGAATACCATATACCATACAGTGAAAAATATCCAACATACCATGAATTGTTCGGAAAAACTTGGAAAAAATATGAAGAAGCTTGTGAAGCCGCAATAAAATATTGTCTTGAAAATTTGATTTATTTATGACATATTCAGAAGCAATGGGAAGTTACGAAGCGGAATTCCTCGAGAATATACTTGACACCACTTATAAGTATGGCGTCCCTTATATCATTGACAGGGAGAAATACGAAGCCGTCATGAAGGAATTTGGAAAAGAAGTGAGGATTAAGGACGCTGATGTCGTTATATTCCACGCTAATAAAGACGAAGAAGACGGAGATATTTACAATTATACGTTTTTTGTATTCCCCAAGAATAGTCCTGATGGGAGCGAAGACTTTTATGACTGCTTTCAATTTGGGGACTACGACTACGATTATAAGCACAAGGAGAAATTTGAAGAGTTTGTTCATGCAATTCTTGAAAGCGTAGTCGGCGTTGATGTTCCTACGACAATGAACCTACGCGATGAAAAGACTAAGGAACTCAGGTATGCCTTTAAGGAACTTAACGAATTGGACAACATTATCCAGTCCCAAATCCCCCACGATTTAACTGCGGGAGTAGTCAGGGATAAGAAATTTTCAGAACTGAAGGCGGGCGATTCCGTATGGATTTGGTGGGTCAACGAATTGTATGAATATAGCGTACAGAATATTAGGCACACTAAATGTTTTATGCTTACCAATGATGGCGAAAAAGAACTTGAGCCGAATGGCGATATGCATTTGACATTGAATGACGGATGCGCATATTATCTTACCAAAGATTGTGCTGACAGCGAAGCCGTCATTTGGGGTATGGATGGATGGCACGAATATAAAATTTTCGGCACATCTAAGGAAGCAGTAAAGAGCCTTCTCCAAGCACAGTTGATTGCTGATGCAAAGACACTTGAAGATGAAACAGAAAAATGGTTGAAAGAGTTTGATAAATAAAATTTGACTTTAATCATGAATTGGTTAAAAAAGATATTCAGCAATCTCATTCCGCAGAGATGTGAGCACTTTTGGAAATGTGTCCATGTGGTTAAACACGTTGTTTATGATGAAGAATGGGACAAACAGCCTTCGGAGGAATATCTTGAGAAGACATGGGAATGTCAGAAATGCGGAAAGGTTAGATATACAAGGATAGATTTATAAAATTATTAATTTAATTATGGAAACAAAGTATACACAAATTCCTTTTGGAGTAAAAAAAGACGCCGAGTTAAAAGGATGGGAATATACCATTCCCGAAGGAATGGAAGCCATTATTAAAGATGGTAAAGTTATTGTGCGAGTAAAAGAGAACGAAGACGATAAGATGCGTAAAGCAGCTCTGAAAGGAATAGAGTATCTTGAACGTATTTTGGGTTGGGATGCCATTGGTGACACAGACATTCTCGATGTAAAGGAATATCTCGAAAAGCAGAAAGATGAACAATATGTAATAGACTTATCTCTCGAGCAAGAGGCATATATAATGTCTGAAAAATTCAAGGAAGCGGAAAAAGAGAAGGATAAATTTACGGCTCTTCGGTTTCTTCAATGTTTAGAATCTTTCGATAAATTTAGAGAGGGTGAACATTACTGGCTTGAATATATCGGAGGAGATATGTATGTCGGAAGAAGTGATAATGTACTTGGTGAGAAATTCCATATTACACCGAGACAGTTGTTCACTCTTTTTAGTGATAAACTTGAGGAAGTGCAATGTCCTCCACAGGAAGAAAAACAATTATCACCAAGGTCTGAATCGGTACTTATTAAAAGTCCGTCTAACGAAGAAATTATAGATGCTCTACTACATCACTTAAGTGAGCAAGACGGTATCCTTACTGCAATTGACGGTGTAAGTACTAAGGCAATTATGAGCTACCTCGAAAAGCAGAAAGAGCCGGAGAATGTAAGTGCAACTACGATGATTCCGTCTTGTTGGACCGAAAAACAGAAAGAGCAGAAGGATTACAACAAACTATATGAAGATATTGGCAAGTCTGAGTGGTTCAAGAAGTCGTATGAAGGCAAGTCATTAGGATGCAATTCTGAGCAGGAAGAGCAGAAGCCTGTGGAGCCTATTGAGTTTAGCAATGAATTTGAGAATCAGGTTTCGCATCTTCTTACATCGGTGTTAAATGGCGAGCACGAATACAATGAAGACTTTGTCAGGTATGTCGCCCAATCTCTGTTGGGGTATGCAAAGAAAAAATTGAAGAATGCAGAGCAGAAACCAGCAGAAAGTATATCACGACTGACTGTTCAAGGTAAAGGCGTTTATAAAATCTGTCCTCGCTGTAAAGAGCGTATGGTAAGGGATGATAGTAAGATTTATACTTCTATACCGCCAAAATATGGTTATGAATGCCCTAAGTGTGGAGAGATGGAATTTGACACGGTTATGTACGATAGTCCCGAAATGGAAGAGCAGAAGCCCGCAGAGTGGAGCGAGGAGGATGAGGAAATGCTTGAAGACATTAAATTCAGCTTTACATATAATAAAGGTGAAATGACTGATGCTCTTAAAGTCTTTAAAGCCACGGCTAAAGCAAGAGTGGAGCGAGGAAGATAAGAGAAAACTAAATCGCATTTATGAGATTCTTGGTCATGCAGCAGATGATAAAGGATTCCTCACATCAAAGCGTATAATTGGAGATAACGAAGCAATAGAATTGCAAGACTTTCTCAAATCTCTCCGTCCGCAGCAAAATAGTTCTCCATATCCGACCAAGGAGGTCATATTTGACTATCCCCATTGGAAGCCCACTAAGGTGCAGATGGATGCATTGAAAGAAGCCGCTGAATACTATTTTTATATTGGAAGAGGTGCGACATTAAGACTCCTTTACAACGACCTTCAAAAGTTATAGTTATGGAAAATAAATCACTCAAACAAGAAACTCCGGAGGAGATAATCCGTTCCATTCACAACATTCATGGAAGTCTTCCAGTGGTAATGGATGCAGATTCTCCTACTGGTTATCCTGATGGACAATCCAATCGTAGAAAGCGTAGGGAGTTAGAACGTCAAAATAAGAAAAGGAAATGATGAAAAGTAAATTCAAGCTCAGTGACAGATTCACTAAAAAATACACACGTGACTTAATACCATATGAGGTATTTGAAATAAATAATGATGGTATTGAACCAGTATATAAATTAAAACCACTTAGATTATGTGGTGATAGTATTATATTGGGAGAAGAAGCATTAATAGAATTATTTAATAAAATCAACTAATATTACATATTAAGAGTAATTAAGAAACTGATTTAATTATGAAAATAGCTAGCCTAATATTATTAATCATTATGCTCATTGCATTGGTTACAGTGGTTATCAAAACTTTATATTGTTTTGTCTTTGAGCATAAAGATTGGAAAAAGTGGAAAGAAATATATAAATTGTTGCCATCTTCATCCCTTGTAAATCATGATATATTTGAAGCCGAACACTCTTATCTCAATTGTTATGTTTTTCATATCCCAATTGTTGATTCAATCGGGTGTCCAGTAAATGTGTATTATTGGGAAAATCTAAATATAGTATCTGTTTATTTGGAAAATGGAGGATGTTATTTAAGTAGCTTTGATACATATCACGTAAGGAAGGCATTGGAAATAATAAAGAACAAATTAGAGAACTAATAATAAACTATTCACAGAAATAATCCAAACCAAGAATAAAAATGGAAAGGATAATAGCGGCTGCATATAAAGTCAAGTCCGAATTTAGTTGTAAAAAGAACATAATCAAAAAAGTGGGAACAAATGAAGCGGACGACATTTACCAATGCAGGATTGCCAGACATCACGCAGAAATTCTGCATATGTGGGGAAAGGAAGTCGACCACAATACAGACGGATTCTACACATCCTACGGTAGGTGGGTAGATAGAAGAGAAGCGGCGAGAATAGCAATAGAGTCAGGACAAATACAAAAGTGCCACTACTTTGGTGGAGAAAAACTTGACAGCAGCGACTTATTTGATTTGGATTTTGATGGTAAACCACTTTAACCGAGACCTGCCCATGAAAGTTTGGCACGATTCTTGCATGTATACCACATAAAAAGCTTTTATTATGAAAAGAGATTGTTGGTTGGACCCATATGGACAAATAACCTATACCCCCTTTGGAAAACATGAGGACGTGGCAATGCAAATCCTAAAAGATGAATTCCCCATGGAGAATAAAACCACACCGTTGACAAATGGGCCCCTTCGTATTGCCCTATGGGATGAAAGAGGCTTCTATGACTCATTCGGTGAGACCCTCGAAAAAAGAGGGTGGGTAAGATTTACTACTACGATGGATAGGTGGAGCTGCGAACATAGCATCGGTTTCGAAGATAGATATCCACGCCCTACACGAGCACAAATAGATAGAATGCGGGAACTTACAGGATTTAACTACGACGACCCCGAGTCGTTTAGTCATGCACCATATAACTTCGACCCTTATGAACCATTTAGCGAAAGTGCAAAATGATACAAGAAGATAAAGAACTACTACTTAAAGACCTTAGTGCGAGGTTGCCTTATAAGGTGAAGGGGGTATATGTCAGAACCGATATTAAAAACCTGTCCATATGTGAAATCACCACACATCTATATAGTGAGATGGAAGAATCATTTAATGGAAAAGAAAAATACGAGTTTATCCCTTATCTCCGTCCTATGTCAAGTATGACTGAAGAAGAGGAAGAAAAATGGGCAAAGGCATCTAATATGAAATTCGATATGGAAGATGGATTCATTGATGCTTATGATGCATATCTCTCAACTGATTGGCTCAATGCACATCACTTTGACTACAGGGGACTGATTGAAAAAGGGCTTGCCATTAAAGCAACTGAAGGAATGTATCCGAACCGTTAAATATAAAAAAATATGAATATGACGAAGGAAGAATTAATACAATTTCTAAAAGAAAATTTAAATGTTGAAGTCTATCATCCAGAGCATAATGTTGGTCATTATTATAGAGTGATGGAGCCGGACGAACATAATATTACCGTAGAAATCAAATTGTGTGGGGAATCAATTTGTAAAGACACATCTTATTAATTATAACGAAAGCGGAATGTCAATATAGAGAGCAAAAATTAGCGCTGCACATGAGATTTAAAAAGGAGCTGCTGTCAAAATCGCCGTTGGAATTAAGCGACGAGGAACTTAGGGCAATAGGAAAACATTGTCTTAAGCACCCCGTCATTGTATCTTCAAAAAAGCTGTACAAATGCATCTCTTGCAAAAATTTGATGTGGTGTTGTTGCCTTGGAGAAAATTTGTGGGAATGCCTTAAAAGCCCGGTTAATGATTTGTCGACAGATGGAGATAAGCTGTTGAACAACCGTCAAATTTCCCATTGGCGGCGATGTGAAGAATGGCGTGACAACAATCTTTCATGAAAAACTGAAAATTAATTTTGGATTCTTCATTTTAATCTATATATTTGCGCCATAAAAAAATGTTTAATAATGGTAACGAAGAAGCAATTATTGGCGGCTGAAAGCGCAGTCCTTACAACTGCGGCAGAACTTTCCATTAAGTTAGGCAAGCTTTCACACCTTGCATCCGAGGTTTTAGGATTCGATGTACAAGCCGATTTGTGTGGCGGCGGGGAAATTGAATTTCGCTGCGTGGACGACAGTGGCTATGTAGATGCGTTTTCCACAATCATAATGGAGGATGTCATTAGAAAAATAGAGAAGTAGAGAATATGGAAAACAAGAAGCTTTATCCTGTATTTCGCGTTGATGTGTGTTTTGAGCCATACGCCATGGAATATAAACTCATAGGTGCGAAAGATGCTAAAGATTTGCGACAGCAGATTAAGGCCATACTGTCAGATTACGGGTTTGACAAGGAAGAATTGTCCATCCTTGAAACCGAGAACCGAGATGCGAATAGAATCGTTAAGATGGAAAACATATATACAGACAAACCGTACAAAATACTTAAATCATTTGCATACTATGAATAACATGGCAAATTATCCGATTTCTTGTATGGTTGTAACATACGGAGTTACTGTTCGTTGCAAGGACGACGGCGCACACTTTCCCTGTTTTGCCTACGACGGGCATATCCCTCTGTCTGACAAGAAGAATATAACAGACGAGGAGCTTTACTCTGCTGTTCGTAAGGACTTCGAGGAAAACTTCAAAAAGCACAATGGCGTCACCCTCGATGAGATGAGGAAGGATGAAGCGTTTGAAGGTATCGAAATTGATGTCCGCAAAGAAGTGTTTTATTCTGAAAAGATTAAAATTGCGAAACAAGCAAAAGTATGACACAGGAAGAAAAACAGTTACTATACAGGCCAAAATGGTGGGCTTTATACTGCAATAATGAATTTATTTCTGCGTACCCATCACATAAGTCAGCTAAAGCAGCGCTGCATAGAAAGTGTGAAGAGATGAAGAATGCTCCTTATGAATGCGATGGAGAATACTACACTGTAAAGCCATACAATTATGACTAACGAAGAGAAACAACTCTTACTTAAAGGATTTAAAGATTGCTGGCATAACTATCATTGTCCAATGCCACAAGAGGGATATGATTATAATCCAGATACTTGTCTTTATAATCCTGACAATAAAAGAGAAAATTATGATACGAGAAAATAAACAACTGTTACTCATAGACCTTTGTGCGAGGTTGCCGTATGGAGTAAAAGTACGCATAAGTAGTGAAGGAAATGGTCATTTACATCAAAATACGACTACTTTAGATATTGATAATCTTCACTTGTATATGTTGGATGGAGGGTATTATATACATGGAAATATTTATAGAATCCCATGTTTCCAATTACTTCCTTATCTCCGTCCAATGTCAAGCATGACTGAGGAAGAGAAAAGGGCGTTTGACAAGTTCATTTGCATTGATGAAGATGCGTGGCATGGAAAAGAAAACGGATGTCTTAATCAAGCAAAAATTATGTCCGGTGGTATTGATTGGCTTCTTTCACATCATTTCGATTTTCGTGGTTTGATAGAGAAGGGACTTGCTCTTGAAGCGCCCGAAGGAATGTATAAAACTGAATAGATATGAAACTTTATCTTGGGACAAACAGTGATGGCTCTGATATTATTTCCAAACAGCCAATCAAACGATTTTATAACGCGCAAGTTAATCAACGTGACGTCTATTCATATAATGATACATTGCTCCCACCGCATTGGAAACTTGATTATGATGGAATTAACGTACCAAAAACTGGCGATGTACCAATTGACGTATACTTAACGCTGCCGAAAGGTTCTATAGAGAAGATGTTTGGGATATCTCTTACTTGGGAGGACGATTTTAAAACAATTGAGTTATGACAACAGAAGATTACGTTAGTTTTGAAACAGCGAAACTCTTGAAGGCGAAAGGGTTTACTGAGGGCGAAGACTGTTTTGGCTTTTATGACAAAAAGGGAAGCATTCATTTTTGTCAGACATTTGGCGATATATCCGATTATGATGAAGATACGTGTATTGATGCTCCAACTCTTCAAATGGCAATGAGGTGGTTAAGGGACGTTCATCACATAGTGCTTGTCGTAGACTATGACTACGAATGCACAGATAAATCCTATTGCTATAAGGTTTATTGCCTTGGGGAGAACGGAAAGCCGAAAAGAGTGCCTATCTATGGCGCAAGATATGATATTGAAGGAAATCAATCCATAGACATTGTTTCGTACAGAGACTATGAAAGAAGCCGTTTTGAATATGTCAAATATGAAGAAGCCTGCGAAGCGGGGATTAAGTATTGTTTAGAAAATTTGATTTAGATTATGGAATGGATAGCCGCCATCTTAGTGTCATTGGCTTATTGGTCAGGATTTTTTGTCGCTTACTTTATAGTTTTCAAACCTTATGACGACTCATGGGGAGGGTGGATAAAAGATATGTTGGTGTCGGTTGTATGGTTTATCACAATTCCGTTAAAATATTGTCTTAAAAATTTGATTTAGATGTTTAATCCATTTAGTATAATAGTTGATATAGCAACAGCAATTGTCGATATACAAGAAGAAAACGAAGAGCTTCGCAGGAAGGAAATTTTGAAAAAGAAGCAGAATAAAGAAGCCCGTGAGTACCTGAAGAAAAGAAGGGAATATGAAGCTTGGAATGAATTAACGGAGGACTCACATAGGAATCCGGAAGAATATATCTAACAGACCTCATTGATTTATTGAAAGATTTTAAAAATGGAAATCTATGACACAGGAAGAAAAACAACTACTACTTAAAGACCTTTGTGGGCGGTTGCCATATGGGATTATTGTGCATTTTCATGATATTGATGTGGATGATTATGATATTGATGTGGATGATTATGATAGACAGTTAATTGGAGAAGATTTAGACTTCATTGAACTTGATAGAAGGAACTGTAAACCTTATCTCAGACTGATGTCAAGTATGACTGAGGAAGAAAGAAATGAAGCCACTCAATTTGAGATTAACAATTTAGGCCCGATTGGATTTAATTGGGACCTCCTTGTATCAAATTCATCTAAATTAGTGAATTGGCTCACCGCCCATCACTTTGATTATCGTGGACTCATTGAAAAAGGTCTCGCCTTAGAGGCACCTGAAGGTATGTATAAAACTGAATAGACTAACAAAGAAATATATGGAAGTGAAAGACAGAATAAGCACGTACGATTATGGAACAGGAAAAAAAGAAAATAACAGCACGGGAAGCCTTGGATATAATCAAGACTTACGAAAAACGTATTTTTGATTTTGATAGGGAAAAGGAAGAAAATAATTTCATTCCCGCTCATTATAATCCAAAGGAAGATGGTATTTACTTAACTATCCGTTGTGGACTTACAGGCATTTATACTAAAGTTAATGAATGGAAGGATGGCAAGTGGCAGATGGGTATTTTGGATGGCTCAACGACGATTGCGTATTCAAGAAATAAATTGAATTTGTGGTAATTTTGTCAACAATTAAGAAATAAAATATGAAAAAGATTTTAGCAATTATTTTTACGATAGTTTTACTCGCAGGCTGCACAAGTGGTATAAATTACCGCATGAGAGTTAAGAAAGGGGATATAAGGAAGACATATACAAACGAATATGTTTTAACAGAGGTTTGCACAGGTTCTAATGGTTTTGGCCTGCTGTGTTGGGAAAAGGCGGCAATTGAAAAGGTGGATTCATTATCATTAATCGTGAGAAACAATTATGAGCAAAACTGTCATTAAGATAAGAAGAAAGACTGATGGTAAAATACTGACAGATGTTATAAATGATGCCTGTCAGGTTCATAATATCTATGATGGTGATAATTTAATTCTTTCTGAAGAGGAATGGCTTATTGGGTATTCGGAGTGTGATGGATTTTTTGAAACATCTGATTTTGAGGATATATAGACTATGAACACGCAAGATGAAATGCACAGGAAAATAAAATCACATAATAAGAATACTCTTGTCTTTGATTTGGATGCGAATAATTTCGTTCCTGCCCATTATCCGCCAAAGGAAGATGGGATGTACGTTACTATTAGATGCGGTTCTACAGGAATATCACAGAGACTTGACCAATGGAAGTATGGCAAGTGGCAATTAAAAGTTCTTGATGATTCAAAAGTCATAGCATATTCTGAAAAAGTAGAATTCGGTACGTTCATATATGATGATACAAAAGGCCTATGATTACTGAAGATTACGTTAGCTTTGAAATAGCAAAACTCTTAAAGGAGAAAGGGTTTAAGAATTGGTGTGATAAGTGCTATGGCACTGCTTTATATCATAAAGGTGTACCAATCAGTTTTGATGACGAATGTGAACTGAAAGACGAGGGGCTTGAAAATGAAATTGAATATGTTGAAGGCGGGTATCTTTATGATTTTGGGTGTGACAACAGAAAGGAATATGCAAAAGTATACGCAGCGCCAACCCTTCAAATGGCAATGAAATGGCTGAGAGAAGTGCATCGTATAATAATTGTGATTCAGCCACTTTCATTTAACGGAGCAAAGGATTTTCTTTGTGATAATTGGGTATACAGTGTGTGGTTGGGTATCAATCTTAAAATAGGCGAATCTCTTAAAAATCAAAATACTTCTTCTACTTACGAAGAAGCCTGTGAATCAGCCATTAAATATTGTTTAGAAAATTTAACTTAATATGCCAACAGAGGAAAAAATATATTCAAAGCCGCTTACCATAGAGTTGCTTAATGAGGCGATGAAAAAAGTGGAAAAATGGCACAAAGAGAAAGATGCGGCATTTCTCAGAATATATTCAACCGCCAAGAATGATATTCCGAATTTCGATAATGAGGTAGATAAGATGATTAAGGAAACAATTAAAAAGAACTGGAATATATCGGTTGAAGAAAGCGTAGAATATACTGATGAGCAAAGGAAAGTATTTTTGAAAAATAATTGGTGGGACAAATTCAATTAAATATGAAAAAAAGACACAAGCGGAAATAGAACAGATTGCATTTAATACATGTTGACTACCGCGGACTGATTGAGAAAGGGCTTGCCCTTGAAGCACCATATGGTATGTATAAAACCGAATAAGGTATATAAAAAGGGAAAGGCAAAATTATGAAAAGAAAACTTATAAAAGTTACCCACAGAGATGGCAGTATTTCGTATACAATTAAAGTAAGAGTGTTCCCATTTATATGGGTAGTAGGGCGTGAAGATATGGGACTTTACGAACTAGTGTTCAAAGATATGGATTTTGAACATGCAAAAATGGTGCTTAAAAGACTTAACAATGAGGATGTAGAGCGTAGAGGACATGAGATAAAGTGTACTGAAGTAGTAAAAATCGAGGAGAACTAATCATGATTACAGAAGATTTCGTCAGCTTTGACGTTGCTAAACTTCTTAAAGAGAAGGAGTTTGATGCTGAGGGTGTAAGTGAGTTTGGCGGTTATTATGTTGACTATTATCACACGGGCGAAAGAACAGGAATTGTTACGGAATCAATGATGTTTAATAGAACCCTTGAAGATTGGGAATGCTTACGACCAACTCTTCAAATGGTTATGAAGTGGTTGAGGGAAGCTCATAGCCTTGAAATATATCCATATCATGATAATACCTCAATTTATAATTCAAAATGGTGGTTTGAAATAATCAAATACCCTAATACAGTAGCTGAATATGAATCCGGAAAAGATGAGGAATTTGATTCCTACGAACAAGCCTGCGAATCAGCTATTAAATATTGTCTCGAAAATTTGATTTAGATATGCGTACAAAAGATTGTCAACTACCCACGAATAAATTCGTGGGCATGTAACGCCACTTAACGTGGGCTTACATACGATTGGGCAGTTAACGGCACCCTCCCCGTAAAAAGTTTTGTTTTTTTCAAAGAAAAGTAATATTTTTGCAAAAAGTTAAAAGTATAATAACAAAAAGGCTAACGGGAATTCCTCCCGTAATATTATGAAAGAAATAGATATTAAGGAATTGCGTAAGTGGCTTGTAGAACACGGCTATTACGTTGGTGACTCAAGCGTAGCGAAATCGCTCAGAGAACTTGCCGAACAATGGGACGATTAATAAGAATAAGAATAAGAATAAGAATAAACAATAGATATGATGAAAACGGAAAATTTGTATAAAGCAGGAGATTTTCTTTATAAACTTGGCGATAAAGGTATCAAAAAAGAATCGCAAAGAGTTTTTATTTACACTGGTTATATAACTGCTGATGGTTATGGCGTTCTCATTGGTTTTGATTCTGATGGTAAGCTCAGGAAATCATCAGGGTATGCAAACTACCAATATGGAAATGATGTTAGACTTGCAACAGAAGAAGAAATCAAGTCGTTCATGAATGAGGTATTCAATTACCCTGACCCCATAAGAGAATATGGGAGGCCTTAATAGCAAAAGAAATCATTAAAAATGTACCGTTATGGCAAATTCAGATATGTGCTTGGAAGCAGCACGGAAGGTTTTCCCAAACAATGAGGATTCACGAGTAGCATATATGCTCGGATTTAATGATGGCTTCGACAAAACCAAGGAGCAGTTGGAGGTAGATATTGTTTCAGCAGCAAAAGTTTTTCTTGAGGCTCTCTCGAAAACGCCCTACAACAATAAGCCGATAACCGATGCACAAATAATCGTGAAGCAACTGCTTCTCTTTTTAGAAACCCCGTCAAAATACAATCCTGATGCAATCGTGGAGCAGTCGGAGGTAGATATTGAGGAAGAAGCTCAAGATGAATACTACAAGTATGCTCACTACGAAAGCGGGTCTATAAGTGGCGAAGGGTACCATTTGGAAGCGCAGGGACATTATGAATGCTACTTAACGAGAAACGAATTTAAGGATATTGCCCGCCATTTCTACGAACTCGGGCTTAACACAAGAAAGAAATGATTATTGAACATAAAGGCGGGGAAACAATCGTTAAAAATGATGATATACCCCATAGGCTTGATGATGCCTACTATTATCTTGGTATTGCAATGGCAACAGGGAACAGGAGAAGAAAAAAATATTGGCTCAAAAGAATAGAGGAACTCAACGCAAGAAAGGAGGAATAGAATATGATTATAGATTCTGATTACAATCACGACGTTTGGGACACTTTTGAATTTACATTTATTGGCCCATGTAAGTGTAAATATTGCCACGAGGAATTTCGTGGGCGTTTTGTAGATGCCGTACACGAACACATTGAATGCCCCGGCTGTGGAAGGAGTTTATCTTGGAGTGAAAGATAACGCAAGAAAGCAGGAATAGATATGAAAGCACCAGATAAGATTTATATTCATAGAACTATCCACCTTGGGTTGCTGTCAGCATCCGAGATTGATATTACTGGGCAAGATGAGCAATACATCCGTAAAAACGCTCTGATGGAGTGGGCGAAAGAAACCTATAAGGCAACTGAAAACAATAATGAAATTAGCGAATTATTCAAGCAGGGAGCCTTGTTTGAATTGCATAAAGTAATCAACAAAATTGAATCGCTATGAATGGAAAAGACGTATTAAAACTCCTTTTGGTTTCCTATGGTTTTAAGAAGGTGAAGATTTCTACATACCGTGCTGATTACGGCTATATTGGGTATGAAATCAACGCTGAGAATGATGATGGAGATATTTACTCTGCGTTTAATTGCGAGGGGCTTATGCACAATATTGCGTGTATAATCAACACAATGAGCAGAAAAGGGATTGAAGCGGATTACAACCCGTTCCCAGGGCACGATTATCCTGTCAAAACAATATTAGAATCAGAAAATCTTGAATCACTATGACAAAAGAAGATAATATCATTGTTCCTCGATGGTTTCTTGAAGTTGTAGAAAATACGCTTCAGATTCAGAACAATATCAATCTTGATGAAAAGACTGAAGAAACCTGTCAAGACCGAAACATTAGACAATCGCTTAGTGGAGTAAGAAAACTCTTAAATGGAGAAGAGTTGACAGGTATGGAACGGCTTGAAAAGTTACAACCTTCCCTTTCTTCCAATCTTGACGAGGCAGCAGATGAATATGCAAGTAAATCTTGGATACATGGAGGTGTTTGGCATGAGTCCGTAAAGGATACCTTCAAAGCCGGAGCCAAGTGGATGGATGGTCAGTATGAGAAGATTGAAGGTGAGCTTGTAGATTGGTATAGCACCAGTAACGGAAAAGACTATTGCTGTGGAATAAAGACTATTGATTCTTTTGAGGTCCCAGAAGGCTTTTATATCCGAAAGAAACAGTAACCCACCGACGGTTGAAACCGTGAGTTTTATCGCTTAAATAACATAAAAAGATACAAAGATACTATGAGTATGTATGATTGGGCAGAGCAAGAGTGTAGAATTGCCTGCAAAAAAGAAAACCCCAACTTTAATTTTGACAGTGAAGATTTTGACTACGGGTGTAGTTGCTACAAATCCGCATTGAAGGCATACAAGAGCCTTTGCGAAGATGGGCATAGCGGTGCGTCATTCAACTTTACAAGGAGAATCCTTGAACGGCTTATGAAAGGTCAACCGCTTACCCCCATTACAGACGAGGACTTTTTCATTGTGCACCCCGAATATGCCATTGAAAGTAACGAGTGGCTCGCAGAACATGGCATTAAATCCGAGATTCAATGTCCGAGAATGAGTAGCCTGTTCCGCACAGAAACATTGGATGGAAAAGTATCGTATAGCGATATCAATCGGGCATACTGTATTGACATTGAAAGTCCGTCTGACACTTATTCTTCTGCAAAAGACCGAGTTGTTGATGAGTTCTTCCCTATAACAATGCCTTATATGCCGGAAAAGGGCCAATATAAGGTCTATTGTCAAACTTTTCTTACTGACAGGAAAAACGGAGACTTCGATACTCAGGCTATTTTATATTTCATAACTCCCGATGGAAAGCGCGTTGATGTAAACCGCTATCAAACCGAGAAAAACGGAAAGATGGTTGACATCACGAAAGAAGAATATGAAGCCCTGCTTGAAAAACGAATTGACGGGCTTCGTGATAAAGTTGCCAATAGCCTTTTATGGACGCTGCTATCTAACTCTGCCCCCGAGAAAGAAATTGAACGTAGGGAGACCGCGTGGAAAAGTCTTTTGTCAGAAACGAAAAAGAGCATAGAAAACACGCTGAAACAGTTGTGTGTGTTCTATGAAAACCCAGAGCATTATAAATACAATTGTTTCAGTGTCGAACAAGCACTTTGCCATGGAGACTTTTCTGATTTTGATAATGTTCCGCAACTTATAGAAATAGGGAAGTATCTTCAGGGAATTCTGAAAGTTATACAGTAACCATAGGGCGCGATATTGAAAAATGGGCTAAAGTAATGCCCTTGCGTGAGCCCATGAGCCTAAGTTGAAATTGTATAATGGATGTTCCGGAGTAGTTCGTCGGTATCATTTGGGTTTAGAACGTGATTGTCCCCATTATGCTTACTTGCAAGATTTCAACCGGCAACAGACCACAGGATAATTCCTCAGGAGTGCACTAACAAGGGACGCGCCCTTTTTATTAACATGGCAAAAGCCTAAAAAAGAAAATTTTATGAAACCTATCCTTGATGCCTGTTGTGGCGGAAAAATGTTTTATTTCGACAAAGACGATTCGAGGGTATTTAACTGTTAAATGAAATCTTATTAAAAAATACGAAAAATTATTTCTTTTTCTGAAAGTTTTTTCGTATTTTTGCATTGTTTAAACTATTTATATATGAAAACGAAAATAAATACAGTAACAAAGAAACTCAGAGAAATGAATTTGAAAGTAGTTGAAGTTACAAAAGACCATTACGTATTGGAAAATGGTGACATATATGAACATACTTTTGAAATTGATGATAATATTACTGTTGAAGAATTTCAGAAGCTGTTAGACAATGCACAGGCGTTAGTTGTTAACACCCTTAATAAAATTGATAATGGCGAATTTTAATCATGACAGAGAGATTGTTAAATATAAAACAAGCATCAGAATATCTAAATGTCTCTGATGATACTCTCCGTTTATGGGATAAAAGCGGAAAATTAAAGACACTTAAAACAGCAGGCGGGCATAGGAGATATAGAATTGAAGATTTGGATAAATTTCTTGGTTTAGTAAAGGAAATAGAAGAACCTGTTGATTGCGTGGCAACATATGCACGAGTAAGTTCAAATGAACAGAAGCAGAAAGGGGATTTGGATAGACAGTCACAAAGACTTTCTGAATATTGCGCAAAGAAAAAATGGACCGTCACCAATATAATCAAAGATGTTGGCAGTGGACTGAATGATAACAGAAGTGGTTTTGTTAAATTAACGGATTTGATTATTAGTCAGAAAGTAAATAAACTTGTTATTGAACATAAGGACAGATTAACCAGGTTTCAGTTCAAATTCATCAAGAAGATGTTTGAGAGTTATGGCTGTGAGGTTATTGTAATAAATGGTATGGATGTTTCCGACACAGAAGAATTGGCTGCTGACATGATGAGTTTATTGGCAAGTTTCAGTGGAAAATTCTACGGGAAACGAAGTGCTGAAAGGAGAAAGAAGAATGGCAAAACTTGATTTTATATGTAAAGATTGTAGATGGAGAGTGGATAATCAAAGCCGCTTGAAATGCAGAAGAGAAGTGAAAATGATTCTCGCATGCAATGTTAAATCTATGTATAGAATGGTTTCGGCAAGAAGTTCTGGCACACTATCAAAAGATGGGATGGAATGTAAGTATTTTGAGAAATAATATTGTATGTTAAAGGCGTTGAAGATAAGACTATACCCAAATAAGGCTCAAGCAATACAAATTAATAAATTGCTTGGGTGTTATAGGTTTGTATATAATCAATGTCTTGAAAGGAAAATCAATTCCTACAAGGAAAACGAAACTTCCGAAAATTTGTCAACTCTTGGTCATTTCTTTCATAATGAACTCACAAAGGATGAGAAATATTCGTGGTTGAAGGAACAGAATACTAAAGTGTTGAAACAATCTATTCGTGATTTGTTGGATGCTTATTCTCATTTCTTTAATGAGCATAAAGGATTTCCGAAGTATAAATCTAAACATGACAATAAACAATCATGCAGATTTCCTTTGGAGGCGATATCAAAAAGAAATGATTATTCAACACATAGACTATCACTTGCCAACATCCATAACATTAAGTTTAAATGCTCTGATGAATATGTGAATTATCTTGTGAAGAATAAAGACGGAATCCGTTCGGCCACACTATCACGAAATTGTTCTGAACAATATTACCTTTCAATTCTTGTTGATGGTGATTTCAGGAAGAAATTAAAAGCAACCGATAGTGCTGTTGGAATTGATTTAGGAATTAAGGATTTTGTTGTGACATCAGAAGGTGAATGTTTCAGTAATCTTCACTTTAAGAAATCTGAAGTAAATAAGTTAAAGAAACTGCAAAGACAACTTTCAAGAAAACAGAAAGGAAGTAACAATAGGAATAAAGCAAGAATCAAACTTGCTAAGTTGAATGAAAAAATAAGGAATCGTAAACTTAACTATCTTCATGAAATATCAAACTCATTGCTTGATGAGAACCAAATCATAGTGATGGAAGATTTAAATGTGAAGGGAATGGTTAAGAATCATAAAATGGCTGAAAGCATATCTGAAATGAATTTCGGCGAATTCAGAAGGATGCTTGAATATAAAGCATTATGGTATGGCAGGGATATAGTTTATGTTGACAGATTCTATCCTTCAAGTAAGAAATGTAATCATTGTGGCTACATCAATAATGTGCTTAAATTAAGTGACAGACAATGGGTTTGTCCCGTTTGCGGAGAAATTATTGAACGAGATTACAATGCTGCGTTGAATATACTTGAAGAAGGGTTAAGAATAATAGGGAGCCGTACTCCCGAATTCACGCTTGTGGACTATCCAACTATGGATGACAAACTTGGAAACAAGGTACTAAAAAGTAGTGATAGGATGAAGCAAGAAATTGAAACTCATAAGTTTTTATAAGTTTCTTTATACGGTATGGTTTTGTTGGCTCCTTATGAAATTTGGACGTGGCATATATATGCTTGGCGATTTTCTTACAGGCTATGGATAGAACGGAGGTAATTGGTCGGAAGACGTTTAATTTTTTTTGATGTTTCGTTTTTTGTTTCTATATTTGCCGAAAATGAGAACAATTATGGAAAGGTACATTGACGCATACAAACTGATTGCCGAGTTGAATCGGCAAAAACGCGAGTTGAAACTTTCAATTCAATCGCAGGGAGATTATGGGCAATCCTGTCAGATTGCCGCTTATGAGAATTTTCTTTCGCTTATCTTCTCACTCCAACAGGAGCAGCCGAAAGTGGATTTAGTCGCAGAACTTAAACACCATATAGCCACAACACCAAAAGAACAGCTTGAAAAAGAATGGAAAGAATTAGAGCCTTGGGGTAATATAGGCCCTACTGTTCAGGAATTTCTTTACGGAAAGCAGTCAGAAGTGGATTTGGAGAAGGAAATTAATGAATGGTTAAAGAATGGACACATCACAGATACACGTTATAGTGATTACTGTGATGATGACATTAAAGAAACTGCTCGTCACTTCTACGAACTCGGACTTAAAGCAATAAAGGGGGAATAATTATGGGTCGAGTTACATATTGGGTAGCGTACGAATACACGTACAAACTATTAACAGAAGATGGATGGGAAGATTGTAGCGACTTTGATGAAGGCCGTTTCCATTGTCCCAAAAAGGATATTAAGAAAGAGGTGGAAAAACGGGTAAAAGAAGAACTTGTTTTTGATACGATAAAAGACCTCGCAATCACAATTTCAGATACTTATCTCACAACGGAATGCGAAGTATAGGAGGAATAATATGACTAAAATTCATCGTGTTCAATTTCCTGGCGATTCAGAGCTTGATTTTACCGTAGGCACACAACATAGAACCTATGGAGATGTGTTGGATATTAAAGAAACGAATGAAGTGTTGACTTATGACGGCGATTCGTGTCCAAGTAGTTATTGTTGCGTCATCAAAGTAATCCTCAAAGACCAAGAAATTGTATTTAATGCAAATAATCCTTTAATGGTAGTTTATAGGGAGGAAAGCAAATGAATTGGTATTTAATTGTATTGTTGGTTGTATTCTACATAATGATGTGGATTATTACTGCTATTGCTTTTACACGATGGGCAAAAAATTCTGATGCTAAATGGCTTGTAGCGGGGGCAGTATGGCCTTTATTTTTAACATATGTACCTTTAGCAGCAATAATTTGGCTTGTTGTCAAGATTGTCGATAAATATGGCTATAAGGAGGAATAATATGAAACAAATTCTTATTGAAAAGATTGCAGCAGGACTACGAAATGCTAAGGGGATACAGCCTATTTGTATTATAACGACAAAGCAAATTGATATTGACAAAGTTTGCGGTATACCAATTTATCACAATGACCTTGAGGGTATGTCTAATAATGGTGTTGATTGTGAGTATTTCCCCATTTATACATCTGAACAACTTATGAAATATCCTCTACTAAGCCACTGGTTTAGGAAAGGATTTGAAGACTATAATTGAATACAAGAAAGGAGGAGTAAATGCAACTTTTGTTAGGCATAATATTTTTAGTTATAGGACTTGGAGTTCTATTATATCTTTCTGTTAAAGAAACAGACAGAATAACTCATTGGAAAATGATATTTGCTGCTTGCTGCGGTGTATTTTGCCTTGGTGGGTTTATACTTATTTTTCTCTAACATTGTAAATAAATGAAAGCACCTGATAAGATTTACATACATGAGTTAAGTGCAGAAGAATTGACGGAGAATTTTCCTTATCATATTTGCTACATCCGCAAGGATGCTCTGCTTGAATGGGCAAAAGAAAAAGCTGAGGATTACAAAGGGACGGCAAATATCAGGAGGTCGTTTGAAATGATGATTAGAAAAATTGAATCGCTATGACCAAAGAACTATTTGAAAAAGCACAATTCGGAGATAGATTTGTCACAAGGGGAGGTCAGGAGGCTTTGTTTCTTCGACTTACCGAGAACTCAGAATGGCAGTTTGCCAATTTCTATGTGAAAGATTGGGGCCAAATACGGGTTAATCGGGAGAATGGCAAATGGCTAAACGGCCCGGATACAAAAAACGATATAGTGGGGATAATGCCTTCTCTTCTTTCCAACCTTGACGAGGCGGCAGAGAAATACGCAATCATGGGCATTTCGTCTAATGCTGACCCTTATGAAGAGATAATGTCCTATCAAGCTGATAAGGATGCTTTCAAAGCCGGAGCAGAGTGGATGGCAGAGCAGGGATATAGTCAAGAAGAAACCGTAGAAGATAAGTGTCTTGAAGTCGGATATGGCGCACTCCCCGGGATATCTCCAATTATCAATTTACCAGATTCATTCAAACCATGTGATAAGGTAATCGTTCAAGTTAGAAAGAAACAGTAATCATGACAAAAACAGATTTTTTTGAAACATTCTGTAAAGACTGCAGAGCATGGAAAAATTCCAATTGTAGCGGGGCGATTGTCGGAGGGGGCGTTCTTGGATGTAAGACTTATAGGGATATTTGGCCCACTAATGATACCGTAAAAATAGAAGATTAATAACAATTATGACAATAGAAGATAATGTAATTGTTCAAATCAGAAAGAAACGGTAATTATGGCAAAGTTTAGAATACACGCGGAATACCCATTTTATGTCGGTGGCGGCTGTATCCCTTATACGATTTATTTTGTTCAGAAACTTGAAGAAGGTTTTTTCTGTAACAAGTGGGTAGATATAAAGGGATTTGAGAGCAAACAAAAAGCAGAAGATTTATTAAAATTATTGAAATAATACGGCGAAAGCTTAAAAGAGAAACACTATGTGGGAAATAGTTAAAATATTCTCTTATATCTCTACCTGTTTGCATCAGGGCTATCATTTATCTGCATTATAGCAGCATTGGTCTATGCAAGAATGGGCGGAGAGTTAAATTTAAGTTACACAAATGAAGAGTAATAACTATGACACGAGAAGAAGCAATCAATACGGTCCGCAACATTTATCAGACGGACAAAGAGAAAGAAGCATTGAAAATCCTTATCCCCGAACTTGCAGAGAGCGAGGACGAGAGGATAAGAAAGGATTTAATCAATTTAATTGTATGGCTTAAAGCGAATCCTGAACTTTGTTCTCAATATTACAATGATAGGTATGATGAGATGCTTGCCTACATCGAAAAGCATAAAGAGCACCCCACAAATGAGGAAATGCTCAGAACACTTCGTGCTGAATACGAAAAAGGTGTGGCGAATACTATTGCAAAATATGAACGGGAAGAGCGGAAACCCAACATTGAGCTTATACAGCGTTCATGGTATATGGAAGGCTACCACGATGGTAAATTTGAAATGGAGCCAATGTGGATTCTTGAAACGGACGAAGGAGGTCCAAGATATAAAAAGAACGAAAGATATGAACAATCTCTTGAGAAAGAGCAGAATCCCATAGAGTGGAGTGAAGAAGGAATAAGGACAATATTTGATGATTATGTTGAAGGTAGGGACACATACACATCCTGCATAAATCGTCTCAAATCCCTTCACCCACAACCAAAACAAGAATGGAGCGAGGAGGACTCAAGAATACTATACAACGTTATCGCTTATGTTGGTTATGCGGCAGGACAAAGAGGTGTTAGAAATGATGAGTTCAAAGAGGCAAATTCTTGGCTTAAATCCCTACCCAATGGCTTCATTGTTAATCCGAGCTACAATGAAGATATGGTTAATTTGTTAGTTGCAGAGTTACAACAGATAGCAGAATGTAATGGTGTTCCGAAACAATATGACGCAGAGATTACTTGGCTCAAATCCCTCCGTCCTCAACCTCATTGGAAGCCCAGTGAGGAGCAGATGGATGCATTGAGAGAATCGGTTTCGTTTTGGCGAGGTGCAACAGATAAATCACCGCGAGTTAACATATTGGAATCCCTTTATACTGACCTTAAAAAGTTATAATTATGGCATTACTCGTCTTTACGGCTCCACATGATACTGATATTCCAGAAGCTCATTATACTCCATGTGATGGCTGCAAATTTCCGATTAAATTCTACTATGCCGGGAAAAAACAAGATATCACAAAGGAGATAGAATGTCCTATTTGCCATTATAAAAATAAAATACGAATATGAAATACATTGATGCAGAAAAACTCTACAAAAAAGTAGACGAACTAATGGCACATTATGCAAAATCCGAAGAGGATATGGATGAGGAAGGTAATACTGACTGGGCAACCTACTATCAGGGCCAAAGAACAACATGTTCAAAAATCCTTACTCTCATTAATTCTCTCCAGCAGGAGCGGTCCTCCGAGGTGGATTTGGAGAAAGAAATTAATAGTTTCTTTCCTGAATCATACTTTGAAACCGCAATAAATTTTGATGATGTTGCTGATATCGCCCGCCATTTCTATGAACTTGGATTTAATGCAAGGAAGTAATGAGTTTCGCTGAACTGATTTTAGCCCTAATAGCAATAGTGATACTTCTTGAAATTTCATATAACATTAAGGCACTAAACAATAATCTAATAGAAATTATGAAATGGCTTAAAGCAAGAAAGGAGAAATAAATTGTGAAATACATTGATGCAGATAAACTGATTTCTGAAATAGAAAGTATTAGATTGATTCCGCAAATAAGTGCCGACTATAATGATGGTCGTGAAGATATGAAGAATATGGTGCTTGACATTATCGACTCTCTACAGCAGGAGCAGCCTTCCCTTAATGATGCGGCATTTGACTATGCGGAATTATGCAAATGCGATGGTGTAGATAAATTACTATGTGCAGAACATTTCAAAGATGGAGCAAGGTGGATGGCTGTACAAGGAACAAGAAAGGAGGAATAAATTATGAGCAAATACATTGACGCAGAAAAATTGAAAGAACGCATCGCAAAACTTGAAGCGGATTCTTGTATTTCTGAATATAAAGATGGATTTGACGACGGAGTAGGTTGTGTACTCGATATCATCGACTCTCTCCATCAAGAGCAGCCTGAACCATATTTCTATTGCAAATATGGTGGCACTATGCCTTTATGCTCAGATTGTAAAAGAAACCACAGTAATTCTTCCTTCAAAACAGAAGAAATTACTACATGGTATACCCCTTCAAACGGCACTAAACATTGTATAGATTATATTCAGCAGGAACAATTGAAATCTTCAAAAGGTATTGTTTTTTTAAAATAAAATCGTATATTTGTCTGCGCGATTCATCCCAACGGTTGAAACCATGGGTTTTCTCGCTTAAATATCATAACATTTTGAGAAACACGAGAACGAACAAAACAAGTAACAATATGAAAATACCATTTGACATTAAGTACCGTCCGCAGATTGAGAGCGGTGAGTATAAGGTGGTGTGCGGAGAACGGAATTTTCCCGCACGCATAATTTGTTGGGATGCTCGCGGAGTAAATGACAAACGACACATCGTCGCATTGAGTTCCGCCAAAGAAGATACCGCCGAAAGCATTTTAAGATACTACGAAGACGGGCACCTTATCTCAGATTACGCACGTCATGGAACAAACGACCTTTTCATCATTACTACAGAGGAAGAACTAACACCTTTTGAGCAAGAAGTTTCCGACATGGTTGAGTATTGCAAAGAGCATGGTGTACATGTGGCGTCAAGTTATGCTAAACGACACACAAAAACACTTCTCAACCTTGCTCGCGAACAACTCCGACCGGAGATTGATGCCGAGATTGCGAAGGCTTACAAGAACGCAGATAATACTGTCTATGAGAATGGCATTTTATACGGCAAAGCCGAAACCTTGAAGGACCTGCCGAGGTGGAGAGAATGGGGAAATGGCGCTTGTGGTAATGGTCAAGGAATTCCACTTGCACTCGTAGTACGAGGATTGAATGGTTATGAGCTTGTTGATTCGCTTGGTATTCCCGGGGAGAAATATATTATGTTGGATGAATTGGAGAAACTTCCGGGATTTAAGGAGGACAAAAAATGGAACTAATTCATTACGAAATCCTCAGAAACGGTATATGGATTCCTCGCAACGAAATCAAAAGAATGGTCGAAGAATCATTTAAAGCAGCGATTGATGCTTCAAAAGAGAAAGATTCAGCATCGCAAGCGCTAATGTTAAGGTGTGAAGGATGCGCAGCAACATGGGAGCACATTTTATCTAAACTACCGAAGGAGGACTGAATATGTGGCGTAAAATCAAAGTACAAGCAATTGGATTATGAGTAAGAAAAGGCCCAAAGTAAGAGCGCAGTTAATATATGCACGAGGAGAAGATTATTACATCCTGCAAATTCAACATCGTTTTCTGTGGTGGACATGGTGGGAAACAATGAAAAGGGGCGATAATGGTATATGGAACTACGGCGATGCGCATTTTACAAAAGAAGAAGTTGATGAGTTTTTCGCAAAATGGGAGAAGTTCTGGGAAAATGGTGGAAGGTTTGAAACTTATAAAGAAGAATAGCCATGAGTAAACGAGCAGAAGAAGCAGCTTTGAAAGCCTATCCACCGCTACATGCCACGGATAGTTCAATGATAAGGCTTTGGGTCAAATACAAACATCAGTTTATTTTGGGTTATGAGCAAGCCGAGAAAGACATAATTTCGCTCATCGAATCTCGCATCTCTGAAATAATTGGAGATGCTCAACCAAAGCCAATATTACGAGCAGAATTGCAAGAATTAGTATCACGAATAAAGAAAAATGATTATGTGGAAAGTCGGTGACAGATGTTGGTATTTTGATAACTATCACAGGGTTATCTCTTCCGCTATTATTACAAGTATTGACTATAACATCCTTACGGGAAGGGATGAACACACGGGGGTACCAGTCGCTTTTGATGAATATACGGAGCCATTTTGCACCCGCGAGGCTTTATGTGAACACTATAAGAAAATTTTTGAGTGACATGAGAATAAAAGATAGAATTATAACAAGACTAAATAAGGGTTTCGGATTTCATTTTGAAAACGACGACCCATTTTATCACCATGGTGGTAGAGGTTTTTGGCAAGGAGCATGGAGTTGGGGTATTTCTCATGGTTCACAAGATGTCGGAAGCATGTTTTCCATGACCGAATGTCTTAGGTGGAAAAGGTGGGTTTTTGACAAGAGTTTGAATGAAATATTTGAGTATGTTCCTTCAAAATCTGATGCTGAAGATTCTGATTGTATTATAGAAGAATTATGAAACCAGGAGACACTATGCGAGCATTACAGAAAGATATTTGAGTAATGCCGAAAGAAAGGAGGAAAGTAATGAGTAACAAGATAATAAAACTTCGCCCTGAAAGTTGTATCAGTGAATCAGATGATTACTACGAATATGCGAAGGGTGCAATAATTGACATCATCGACTCTCTACAGCAGGAGCAGATGGAGGAGGATTTGGAGGAAACCATGAAAATGATATGTGATTTCAACAAGACCCAAACTACAGTTACAATGACCAATAAGGCATTAAATCATTTCTTTGAACTTGGTCTTAAAGCGGGAAAGGAGGAATAGATATGGCAAGATATAAAAAAATAGACCAGACTACGATTTGTAAGTTGGTATATAAAGAATTAGACAGGCTTCCCAATCGTTATGTTGTTGTTATGGAGATGCTCAGGAGCAGGGGGGTCGCCAATGTCAATATCGGTGGGACTAAATTTGAGCTTAATGTTAAAATCTTTGACAGTGATGTCGAGAACTGGACACACGCCCCAAATGTTGGGAGTTTTACCTTCGAGGACTCTGAAGGGACTATTTGGTGGTCGGGTATTTATTCTGCATTTGTGAAACGTATTGAAGAATTACTTAATAGCGCAAGAAAGGAGGAAAAATGAACTACGTTGATATACTACCTAAGATGGACGCTTCTGTTGCGGAGTATTCAGGTTCGTTTACTTGTATAGCATGTAATAAAAGCGGTATTGATTATCCCTACCTTGATAGACCTAAACTTGTAGGTTGGTGTGATACTGATTGGGGATATATGATGATTGTTGAATGCCCTCATTGCTTCGCCAAATACAGGTTTCACGGAACAGCGGTTAATCAGCAAGATTTGACGTCTTTTGAGGCTGCAATTAGGAGTTATATTATCGCAGAGTATTTTTCTAATTCTGAAGAACTTTTTAACACAAGAAAGGAGGAATAAGGTATGGCATATTTCCCAGCAAGTTGCGACTACGTTTGCAAAGGTTGCTCACAGAACAAATGTGGATGGTGTGCTTTTCATGACTGGCCAATAATGAGTGAATTGGTAACAAGCAATACAAAGAAGGAGGAATAGGTATGCCCGAAGCAATTGATAAAAATTGGGAGGAATGCACCAAACGGAAGCCAATATCAAAGGCAATGAGGAAATTGGTCTATGAGAAATATAATGGGCATTGTGCATATTGTGGCAAGGAACTAAAGATGAACGAAATGCAGGTTGACCACATTATTCCCGTAATGCAATCCTATTATGGCACAGAAGAAGAAGCACTGAAAGTGCGACAGATGATAGAGGATGGCTCATTCAATAGCATAGATAACCTTATGCCCACATGCAGGGCTTGTAATTTTTATAAGTCAATGAATAACATAGAGGGATTAAGGAATCGCATTTTAACCGAATTGGAACATACCTGTCGTTCAACCTTTCAAACCAAACTTGCGATGCAATATGGGATGATGGAATACAAAGGTTGGGACGGGAAGTTCTATTTTGAAAAAGTAAAAAAGGAGGAATAGAATATGGCTACAAAGAAAATAACGCTGTTCCGTCAAGGGAACAACTATGGTGCGGAATTTCGTGATGGGGATAAGATAACATCTTGGAAAGAACTCACAAAACAAGAACAGGAAGATTTACTTGGTGCAATGGCATCGATGTATGAACTTTTCTATCGATGTTTAAAGGAGGAATAGAATATGAGACCTGAAGAATTAATGATTGGGGATTATGCACAAGTCAATCGCGACCACCTTTGCATAAAGAAAGGCACCATCGTAGAGGTTAGGGAGATAGATGCCAACAATAAATTTGGGAACCACATAGGAAGTGCTTCTTGCCGTCCATTGGATGATATGCAGTATGAAAACGGTATATGGTGCGATTACCTTGACCCCATACCACTTACCCCTGAAATCTTGGAGAAGAACGGATTTCAATACACAAACGGCCACACATTAAAAGGGGCCGATACTTATGTTTGCCATCTTGAACAAGATGGATTTTCCTACACTCTCACAATAAAAATTAACGATTATTTTGCATTTGACTCGTGGGATGATAGAGTGTATCGCTTGGCAGAAATACAAACAGGTAGATGGTGCGTACACCATCTGCAGCACGTTCTGCGCCTTTGTGGAATTGACAAAGAGATAGTGCTATAAAAAGATTGACACCCATAAGCAAAACTTATACTTAAAAATAAATTTTCATTATAAGAGACTCGACCATGACACAATCAGAATTAAACTACATTAAGGAGTGCTTCTCTCAAATTATTGACGACATCGCAGGAAACCCCGAATGGGGTGATGCAGCAAAAGCTGTCGCGGCAGACCTTGGAACGCTTGAGAGAACATTAGAAGAACCGTCCCCTGCGCCCAACGATTATGTCGGGACTGATGAATATTGGGAAGGCGTATTCGCTTCCGAGACCAATCGTGACAAAAAACTGCATGCAGAGTTCTCAAAGCTTCATCATACCATCATCAGAGAGATTGCCCGTTTCTGCAAAGAGCACAATCTTAAAGACATTACCGAAGTTAATCTTCATGCAAATGGTTTTGAGTATAGCATAGAAGAAGGCGATTGGGAGAGTGGTACCGATTCACCAATGTCTTTAATTACAACAAAGAAAGATGATGAAACAGGATGGTTGTTGCCCGATAGGAAGCATCCATTTCTATTTGAAGTTTAAAATTTGTGAAGAGTACTGCCTTTGGCATGATTCTTGTAGTACCATCATTTTTTAAAAAAAATAAGAGATATGAAAATTTACGTTAACTACGATGAGAACAACCACGACAGAATTCGTGGTGTTCAGACTGTGAAATATTACATTGACAAAGGGAAAACACAGAAAGAAATTGATGACGCCCTTGAAGAAGCAAACGCAAAAGCAGGATATGAAAAGTTCAAGTGTTTTGATGTTTCCGAAGATATGGCAAATATTTTCCGTTTTGCTTTGGGCGAAGGAGAATACAAGGCCTACAAGGATATGACATATTTGTACGACGTGCTTAGAGACATAAACGATAACCTTGAAGGCATACAACGCGACTGTTGCGATGTTTGCGACTCGCTTGAGAATAGTTTAAATAAAGTGATGGAACTAATCCCCGAGGACGAAAGGTAATTTAAGCAACCTTAAACATACGGCAAAATGACAATTGACGATTTAAGGAAAAGCAACCTCATTATTTACGAATACATCAGAGGTTCGCACGCATATAAATTAAATATTGAAGGTCAGTCCGACATTGATGTTGGAGGTGTTTTTATTTGTCCCCCCGACACCCTTTACGGGCTTCGTTCAAAATATGTTGAACAGGTTTCGGACAAGAAGGGAGACACCGTTTTTTATGAGCTTGGTCGTTGGTTTGAACTCTTGCTCAAGAATAATCCATCTGCCCTTGAAAGCCTATTTGTCCCCGATGATTGCATTATCGGAACGCCCCACCCTATTATAAAATATATAAGGGACAATCGTGACGCATTCATTAGTCAGGAGATATTCAAGTCCTTGGGTGGCTACGCCGTGTCTCAAATTTCTAAAGCTACCGGTTACAACAAGAAGTGTCACATCCCCGAGGATTTTCAACGCAAGGATATTCTTGACTTCTGCTATACCTTCAAGAATCAAGGCTCACAGCCGATTAAAGATTTCTTGAAAGAGCATCATCTTGACCAAAAGTATTGTGGTTTGGTTGACCTTCCTAATATGGTTGGCGTTTATGGTGTCTATTATGACTTCGCAGCATATTTTAAGTTTGAGAACATTGGAAATGGTGAAAGGGTTGGAATTTATAAGACATTTCAGACTGACGCCAATTCAACAAATAAATTCATAATGTACGACATTCTTGGCGAAGACATTAATGACAGGATTTCAGATAGGAATTTCTTCAAATACAAGGGTATTGTAGAGCCTGATGAAATAACGAAGTCCAACGACGTTCGTCTATCTTCAATTCCCAAAGGAGAACTCCCCATCTGTTTCATGACATATAACAAGAATGGTTATGAGGCACATTGCAGAGAGTATAAGGAATGGGAAGAGTGGAAAAAGAAAAGAAACCCAATCAGGTTTGAATCTAACTTGGGAAAGAACTATGATTCCAAAAATATGATGCACTGCTTCCGCCTATTGCATATGGCCAAAGAAGTTGCACAAGGTAAAGGTTTCAACATCGTAAGGTCCGAAGATAGGGACTTTCTCCTTGATATCAGGAACCATAAATATGAGTACGACGACCTCATGACGAGACTAAAGAAGGAGAAAGAGGAAATGGACAAGGCAATAAAGACTACAACAATCCCCAAGGACATTGACTACAATAAGGTCAATAACCTCCTAATAGAGGCAAGAAAGAAAATATACAATATCGCTTGATAGTTCAATTCTTTTGCTTATATTTGCAGAAACAAACCTTTCGAATCTCCGTGCTCTCTGTCAGAAATGCCATAATACCTACGACGCCCAACATAGAGCGGAGACAAGAAAAAACAAAAAGAACAATGGATAAGGAGTTCATTTTCGCAATTGATTGCGATGAAGTGCTCAGACAGACACTCGATAAGATGATTGCCCTGTATAATGAGCACTTCAAAGATAATAAGACACGAAACGATATCTCTGACTTCAAGGTGGATAAGTCCTTCCCCGAGATTCAAGCTCAGACGGGTATCACCGCAAGCCAATGGTTCTTTCAGGACCATAGCTCCGACCTATTCTTGGATACCGAGGCATTCCCTAATATCAAAAAAGATATTGGCACCCTCAGAACGTTCGGAAAGGTTATAATTCTTACCCACCAAAAAACTTACAAGAACAAGATGGATACCCTTTTGTGGTTGGAGAAGAATGGTATTGAATGTGATGGAATCTGCTTCCTAAAGGATAAGACCCTCCTCAATGTAGATTATCTCATTGACGATAACGATTGGAACTTCAAGAACTCCAACGCCAAACATGGCATACTGATAGACGCCCCCTATAATAAAAATACGGACTTGGGCCTTATCCTCAAATCATCCTATTGCCATTCCATTACAAGACAACACAGTCTCCACGACTTTGTTAAAAACTTCAAAAAGGCAATAACGGCAATTAAGCACGCCCAAAAGACTTTTCGTGCCAAGGATGTTTATAAACTTAAAGTAAACACCACTATGAACACCTGCATATCGGCAATAACCGCCCATATTGGTGAAAGCGTGATGCTTGAACACTTTTACCTTGATGGACTAACACCAAAGGCTCTCCTTCAATACTACAATCCCTCCTTCAGAGGCGGCCCACACCTTAAAATAATTAATATCAATCAACTTAAAAATTACATTGAACCATGACTGAATTAAACATCGTTCCCTTTGAGAAAAAAGAATACAAAGACAACGAAATAATTGTTGACGATGTCTCTGTCTCCTATTCCCAAATATCAGACTCATCAGGAAAAGATGGGGAAGAAACAATGCAGGAAATAACCATCAGTACAAGAAATAACGGAAACGCAAGATTCCTCAACATCAAGACCGATAGTTGGTCCATTGAAGATATTGACGAACTCCAAACACTCATTAATGACTTTAAACAAAAAGCACAACTGTCATGACAAAAGACGAAATGATGGAGAAATACTACCCCGTTGATGAAGAATCTAACTATAAGAAGGCCCAAGATATCATAAAAGCCTGCATGTGCAGAGGTGAAAAATTTGTATATCTACCCGGAAAAATCAATAAACAAGCTTTCTCTTGGGTCGCTACAAAAAAAACAATTCAACGCCTACGCGAAGATGGCTTTGACGTTGATAAAGTATGGAAACCTAATGAGTTTTGGTCCATTGAATGGGGATATTAATTGTCTAACTTCGACTAAATTATGCACCTCTTCCGTAATTTGATACATTGGTTTAAACACCATACAACAAAAGGATTCTTCCACATCCTTTCCACCGCCCTTAAATCATATCCCTATGACTCTCTCTATCTCTACGATTTAGAGAAAGCCAAACTCTTGGAAATGATTCAACACTTCAAGACAGAAGAAATGCACTTTGAGGAAACTCCCCATATAATAAAAGAAATGGAACTCGCCGTTAAACTCATTGATATCTTCACGGAAGAAACCCCCATAGTGTCCACCACTAAAAACCCCATTACAGGTAAACTTGAAAATCAACTAATCCCAAAAGTCAATACAAGAAACGCCCACCGATTCTACCCCTCAGCAACAATATCTCCATACTTCCTCTATATACTGAAAGCTAAAGCACTCTACCATAAAATACGTACCTATTGTGATTCCTCATGGTGGACGTAAGTTCCCCTATTTTTGCATAAAATTTTAATAGTCACATAACGAGTTCATTTATAACACGATACAAAATCACTAAAATTTTACCCCTACGTATATATAAATATAGCCCCTTATAACCCACTTAATTTATCCCTAAATTTGCCCTCCACTTCCTTACACTTTTTTCCACCCTTTTCCCGCACGAAGATGAAAGCCCATCTCTACAAATAAATTTAACCACTAATTATAGAAAACCGCTATTATATTAAACTCAATAACACATGGGCAAATCATTCGCACAACTTAAAACAGATGATACCATCTACCTTTGGGATAGAACCCAACTCTTGTCCTTCCTGCTTTCAAAAGACGCAACTCTTACTAAATGGTATCACGCCTCCGATGGCTCCATTACTTATGAAAACGTACCCTCACTCTCTCCCAATGAGAAAGGATACGTAACTATTGAAACACAACCGTCTACAGCACCTCACGGAACATTCGCCATCAGCAACCCCACCGTATATAATGATGCTTGCTTTTACTATGGCCCCTTAACCGATAAACATGGTGATGTCATCTTTGAAGCCGTGGGTACTTCCATACAAGCCATTCAAAACCTAATACCCGACTTTCCCATCAATATAGGTCAATAATATACCGTGAAAACCTTATTGGTTCATAGGTTGGCAATGACAACCATTCAGTTTGGATAACAAACTGAAATAAAACCTCCCCGCTAATATGGAGAGGTTTCTTTGCTTGGGAAAATAAAAGAAGCATAAAAGACTGAGGGTTCATTAAGACGCAGAATGCGACTTCCACTTTGTCTAAAGGGAATGGGAAAAGACGGATTAAAAAATGAATAGGGAAAACGACCAAGGACAAAGTGGAAAATGGTTAGAAGAACTGTTCTCCGCGAAAATTTTCCCAAAATTTTTTGAGCGAAAAATGTTATCGCATAGTGAAAAATGATGATTATCTTTCCTGTTTTTCGCCGATGTCTTAAAACAGGTCCTTGACTAAAGTCAAGTCAATGTACCGTAGAAGAGGAGGGGATTATTTCTCAGCGGTTTGAGATTTTTTAGAGTAGGGTCCCATGCGAAGGATTCTATCGAGGCGAGTAGCTGCGACGACGAGGAAGTTAAAACCGAGGACGGCGGAGATGATATTAAGTTTGAGAGAGGGGAGAAGTCCACAGATGCCGTAAGAGAGAGTTATAAGAGATAGGGAGAGAATGCACCACGTAAGGACGCGGTACTGCACGGAGTTGTAGTCTGTAAGGAATTTCTGTAGCATAACAAATATCAATAATAAATAGTTTTTTAGAAGTTGTTTATTAAAAAAAAGAGTCATATATTTGCAAAGGAAGAACTAATATGAAATAAGGAGGAGGGGATATAGTTACAGTTTGTAACAAGAATGGAGACAATTGCTTACAATTTTAAAAATTTCCCATTGTGGGTAAGTTACGAATTGTAAGGAGACATATAGGAAAAACTTACAGATTGTAAGAAATGTTATTCATAACTATTAAAGACAATGCGGCAAGCGAGCGTTCATGGCTTTTAGGTTTAGGTTATCATTTCATAAAGGCCGCATTGAGGTAAAGGTTCCGTCGTGAGATGGGACTTTTATTTTGTTTTGGCAGAATGATTCAGTGTATTAGAGGGAAGGTAGTGCCAAAACAAAAACCTCTCCGAGGGGGAGAGGTTAATGAACTTCAAGAGATTTTGTGTTGTGAAAAAGGTACTCAAAAGAGTACCAAGGGGTTCGGTATTTTCGTCAGAAAATTGTCAAGGGGCGAGGAGCGCCAATTGACAAAGGGGTATTGGATTACATAGGTTCATGGGAATCTTGGTCCACTATGGATTCTACGATAAACCTAAAGGTTGTATGTATTCCATCGCCTGACAGAGTTCTAATGAGGAAGAGGGGTTTAGTGAATCTCCATTGTGATGGAAGGAAGGGGTGCATGTCGGGAGTGTATTCATAGGTATAGAGTATTTGGGCATTTGGCGCTTCTATGGTGCATTGGGTGTTTGCTCTTTCTATAAGAGAGGCTTTTGCCTTTTCAAGGGAGGAGAAAACATCTATTGAGCTTGAGTCATCAGTTGCTGTAATAAGGAGGAATGCTGTTTTCATAAATGGGTTATTTTGTAAGTAAGACATCGGGGTCTAAGAGATTTTGAGTATCGAACGAGCCCCACCAATATCCGTTATCATACATTCTTTTGGCTATGTTTGCTATTACTTGAATATCTTCTTCTTTGGTAATGCCAATGCTCTGCAGGGTGGGGACATCTCGTGTATTAAATTCTTCAGTGGCGGAGCAGATTCCTTTCCCGTTGATAATGAACTGCTTCATAATCAAGCCTCCTCATCCTCAAGTGTTTCAAGAATATCGATTACAACATCGACCGGGAGAGATGTCTCGAGATTGGTAACTGAAACGGTGCCGTTTATCGGGGTTACATAATTGAATGTCCAACCGCCCTGATTATTGGGAACCTTTTCCACGACGCCGTCACGGAAGTTAACTACAGTAAGACCTTTGTCGCGAAAGATTCTCCATATAGCCAATATGGCGTCACCCTTAATGTCGGTGACCTGACTTCTGAATATAGTTGACTTTTTCATAATATCTTGAGTTATTTGGAGTTCAATCAAAATTTGGTTTTCCAAATTTTGCCACCATGTCAATGGTGGAATGAACTATGAGAGGTTCTTTTTCTTTATTATTTCTTTTTCTTAGTCATCATCATGGTCACAATCTACGACGACCTTTGTTGCGTACCAATTAGCACGGTGAAGATACAGGTCCCTTCTTTTCTCGATGAGGTGTATTTCTTCAGAGCAGCAGTCATTGGCTTTCATGATATTGATATCGACCTGAGCGTCCGCCGCGGTTTCGGCCATTATATAGGCTCTGAAGCGGAAGTACTCTGAGTCGTTAATTCTCTTTTTTGTTTCCTTGAGTATGAAGATGTAGTACTTAAGGGACACATATTCTTTGAAGCTTCTCCATGCTCTGCGTACTCGGGCGAAGAGTCTGAGGAGGAATTTATCTTCCGGTCGTAATGTTGATATTATTTGCATGAGTCGTCGATTGGTTTATGATGTTTCTGTTTACGGGTATACTTTTTCTTATTACGGTGAATTCTCGTGGGTTCAAATCCTATTTCTTCTCTTTGGACCCTGAGGATTGTATTAATATAGGCCTGCTCGGGGGAGAGCTTATGTTTTCGTTTTTTGGTCATACTTCAATCTTGAGTTGATTTCTTGTGTAGCTCCACAGGGGATGCCTGAACATCTTGCTGCTGTCTTGGGGGAAGAGCACTGTAGTATTAAGCGCCGCACCCTGATGGTCAACCATCTTATATGATAAGACGTTATTCTTTTCCGTTGATGAGGAGGTCTGCATACTGATAAGCTGCTTTTAGGTGTCCTTCAATATTATCTTCAGTGTCAGGGAACCTACTGCTTGAGCGGTCAATTGCTGCGGAAATTAGGATGGAAGGGAGAAGCTCTCGTGCTACAGTATCTATAGGACTAATGCTACGACCCGTGTTATTGAAGGCGTCCATAATTGTTTCTACGGTGTCGTCCCCTGATAGGGGATGCATGCGGTCTCCCCACTTAATGGCGACATTGTCCAACCCAAGGCTCAAAATATAAGGAAGTTCCTGATAGATGTCCTCGTCATCTCTAAAAACGAAAACTTTAAAATATTCCTGTATCATTGTATACTATTTTTATTTGTTGTCAACGAACTGATACTTCGCGGGGAAGAAAAGTCCCATGGTACGCTGCCTTCCCAAGGAGATGAAGCGCTCGTGTATCTGTTTAACAAGGTCATCGCCAACGTGAAGACCAATGGGAAGAAAGGTATAAAACCACTTCGCCGTTATATAGAGGAAAAACCTCTCATCGGAAAGACGCTCAAGTGCTTTGCGGGAAAAGTGCTTCAGAAGCGTTCGGCCCCCTGTGGTGAAAAGGAATTTATTGTCAAAAAATGTCTGAGTCATATTACATCAATTTAAAATTATACACCTATTGTTCTTACAAAGAACGTGCCAAAACTTTCAAACCAATAGAAAAATTGTAGTTCAATCGCCAAAACTTTGTTTTGTGCGTGGTGGCACGATGTGTCACCAAATGAACTCTGAGAGATTGTTAAGTCTTAAAAAGTCCTCAAAAGAGTACCTATTCTATGATGGACTTCTTGTTGAGGATTCTCTCCACGACTTCGACTTCGTAGTACAAGACCTCTTTGGGATTATAAGATGAATAGTGTGTGCCATCTGCGAGCAAGCACTCCTCAAGATATTTTTCTCTTTCTTCTGAGGGGATTTTCTTATGGGCAATGTCTGCATTAACGAGTTCGTTGAACTGCTCGGTTGCGACCTTCTTGTCTGTGAACACGCCAAGGATTTCAGAGGAGGAGTTAGAGTATGGGTAGGAATGGAAATGTTCCTTTACAATATATACTTTCTGTTCCATTGTTTCTTTCTGTGTTTATTAGGGTTCTACAATTGTTTGTTCATCGGTATAGAGACGGCCTGCGGGGCAGTCGATGTCTTCCATTACGTCTGCGTTCTCGGGGCAGAGATAATCACTGATGCCGTTGTCAAGAATCTGTTCGTAGGCAGCATCAATAATGTTGAGTCGAGCTGCGTTGTCCATGTCGCGGAGCGGCTTATCCGAGTCGACTACCACTCGTGTGGTTGCGGTGAATGTTACAAGGTAGGCTTTCATAATTTTAGTAATCTATTTCGTCCGACAAAATGTAATTCTTTATATACTCTTCTACAGCGCTATCGTTGCTGCAGTCGCAATCATATGGATGAATACAGAAGTCGTCAAGGGGGATATCGCCATTAGCGAGATTAATCTCACAGTAGAGGCCGCCTTCATTAGGCTCCACATCCTTGGTGGTGTATACTATTACTTCAGTTCCTTTCTTGGTAATTGCGTTGTACATATCTGCTTGTTTTAGGGTTTATTACTTGACCATATCTGAGTCACAGTAGAGAACATCACCCATGATGACATCAAAGGGGAACTGTCCGTAGAGCTTTGTCGCCTCGGGATTGAGTTCAAGGCCTAAGAGTTTTCCCTCCTCGTTGACGACCATAATCTTCTTGGTGTCTTTGGGCTGAACGATTTCAATGTATCCGCCCACGATTTCCCTCAACTCCTCGTAGGAGAAATCTTTGCCGTTCTTAGGAGCCACATCCTTGGTGGTGCCGTTCGCGTAGATAATTTTTGCTTTTCCCATAATATTAGTGTTTCAATTGTTTGTTACACGAGGTCTGCGAGGTTGTCAAGGTTAACGGCATCACCATCGCTATCGAGAGGGAAATACTCGATATGGTTAATATAATCCCAACTCCACTCTCCGTCAAAGTCGCCATACATATCCTTGATATAGGCTTCTTCCTCACAGTTGTATTTTTCCTCAAGTACCTTCTCATCAATGTCCTCAATGAACAAGCGGTGATTGGCGTGGTCAATAATTGCTATGCGTTCCATATTCTATAATGTTTTTAATTTTTTACAATTATTCTATCAACAAAAGGCGTGCCACAACTAATGAAGAATGAGGCCCTTTTTCATTTTTCGTGTTAAATTTTCACCAAGCCCACCGATAGTACTTAATTTGTAGTCGCGATAATCTTCCGTTTTGCTGATGCACGCATTCAGTTTCTCCTCCTGATTTGCTTTCAGGATGTCATTATTCACGAAGGTTACTGCACATACACCCCACTCGTGAGGCTCGCAAATGAACATTCCTTTATCACCGAAGTCAAACACCTCCTTTTTCTCTCCCTTGTACTCATAGTAATCTCGGTGATGGGAAGGAAATTCGGCAGAATAGCGAAGCATATCCTCAAAAGACAACCCGGCTCTATCCCTTAATCTTTCAATAGCGTGGGCTGTATATATAATGACATTATTGGGGCGATTGCTCATGTGTGGGAAACAGGGAGCAACATATTGCACCACGCCGCTTTTTGTGACATACTCAAAGAAGCAGATTTGCTCAACGGTGATTACATTGTTTGCCCTTACGCTAAGCCAAGAACAGAACACTTTGTTGTTTTTGGGCGTCGTGTACTTGCTAATGCCCAAGCAGTGAAAACCATCGGGGGCTGTCTTGAGTGTTAATTTCTTCTTGTACTTGATGCTGATTCCTCCGGACAAACCAATCAGCCATTCAGCATCAGAGGCGAGTTCCCTGTATAACTCGTCTTTGGTCATCGTGTATGTAATCATAGTAGAGATACAATTGCATTAGGGTAAAACTCTTTGGTGTCATCAAGGGCTTCGCGAGCGTTGTCGGCCCATACTACGAGGTTAAGCACCTTGCCCTTCTCGTTAATTGAAATATCGTACCTGTACATCATAAAAAAATCTTGCAACTAATGTTGTTGCAAGATTCATGCCAAAAGTTAACGGCGGGGGCTAATTTACCATCATTTTTATCAAAAATATAGGAAGTCCTCTTTGCCGTGTACTATAAATAGGCCAATAAACAAAAAACACTAATATTGAGAGAGATATTCCTTATTATGCTTGATGTAGGTGTTGAGATTATATGCGGCCACTAAGAAGTCGCCAATTAGCTTGAAAAGCTTTGCCCTCTGCTTCACTATGATTCTACGAGCAATCTTATAGGCCTTATTCTCCGCCTTGGCCCAAGCGATAGCCCTTCCCTTGTTTTCATCAAAGGTGTCGCCTTCCGCACATACCGCAGAAGCCCTCACAAAAATATCCCCACCGAACAAACGGTTGAAGTCAATAATATGACCATACCTCTTCTGTATCTCGGGGTTTACCTCAATGTGCCCTCTTACGGTACCTTCAACGGTATTGTTTTTAAGCACTTCGAAACTACGACCATCAAAAACCAACTTGATGGGCTTGCTGATATAACTCAGCGGAACGAAGGATGATACTGTGCTGTTATCTTTTTCCATGCTGCAAAGTTAAAACATTTTTCTGTATTTCCAAACAGAAGATAAAAAAATATGCATTTTTTACCTGCCCCTGTGGTTCAATCGCCAAAACTCCGTTTTGTGCGTGATGACAATTTGTCATCAATTGAACTCCAACAGTTTGTCAGTTTCAGAAAAGAACTCAAAAGAGTACCTGAGTGTGTGAAGTTTATTCGACTTCTACCTCGTGGATGCTTGCACTGTAATGACTTTCAGACCAACGACCATCGATGTATGCGTCAAAGGAGTCGTCATTATCTTCTATCACCCACTCGTCATTGTCATCAATGTTATAGTCTGTTACGAATGAGTTGGATACAGACCTAAGGGCTTTAAGGGCTTCCTCTTTATCGGCGAAAGCTCGTGGGGCGTGTTCGCATTTTGAGAAATAACACACCTCGTCAATTGTAAGAATATAGAGTAGTTTCATTGTTTTTGTTTTTTAAGGGTTAGTATGCGTGGATAAAGGAAAGTTCGTAGGCGAGTGCATTGCGAATATCCTTGTATCGTTTGGTGTTGTTGCGAGCCATGTGCTGATACTTCTCGTCTTCAAGCAATACCTCAATGACTGCTCGTGCAAAGGTGTTCCTATCACCAAAGGCATCAAAGTCCCATTCGCGAGTGTTAAGGAGTTCTTCTGCCTTGCGTTTCATCGCGTTACGGCTAACATCAATGATTTCATTGACGATTTCAAGTGTTTCTTTCTTGTCCATTGTTTTTTATGCTTTAAGTGTTAGATACATTCTACTGTGAAGTCATCGGTTTCAAAGGTTTCTCCCTCGCCACACAATTCTGACCATCCCTCAATCTCTTGTGCCAAAGGGACTCCGTTCCAATGGAGTTTATCCTTTACTTCTCCATATACTTCATTATATACTTCCGACTGCGGAACAACTACGGAGAGTCCGTTCTTGTATGTAAATCTGAAATGTGCCATAATGTCAGTTCTTATTATTTAAGCAAGCGACCAAAGGGGTGTAGGGGGAAATCCTGCTTCTTCTGCAATTGTGTTCAGTTCCTTGCGGTTTGGCTGATACAAAAGACTATCCCTGCGATAGCGAGTAATGGAGAGAATGTTCTCTTTCTTCTTCCAATTGGGTATGTCGCTGCGATAGACAACACCTTTGATATATCTCTTGGTGAGGTAGAGAACGAGGGTTTTAGCGACCACACCACCATTGGGGTTTGCGGTCTTTCCATAGCGAGCAAATTCTTGTCCGTACATAGTTATATTATTTTAGAGTTCTTTATAAAGGGTGTCAGTCCATTCTGCCACTTTGTCTTTGAGGGCAATGTCAAATTCATTGTCAAGTGCGTTACGCACATTGTTATAGACTTCGCAAGCGATGCGTTCAAGAGTGGTGCAACGGAAATGCTCGGCAAAAAGTATTACCGAGTAGAGCCTCTTACCTTCCATAAAAGGGGGCTTGGTGCTCTTGGTGACTTCAACGAGAAGATTAAGCGTACCTTTTTCTACATTGGGGGCATCTACACCGCGCAGAATGCAGTGATTACCATTGTGAATGAAGTGCACCATCTGCGACTTGTTTTCATACCCTTCATCGGTGTAAACTATATGATGGTTTCTCCTTACACAATCCGCAATAAGGTCAAGTACCGCAACGCGGAAAATGTGATTGGCTTTTGTTGCTTTGTCCATATCTCAAATGGTTTTTATTGTTCGTCTATTCTACCTGCAAAAGCTGTGCCACTATCTCCAATCTCGGCAAACTTTTTTCGCTTTTCTGATAAAATCTTCATCTTCAAGCAAGATGCAAGCCACCTGGCAACAAAGTCGGTTCCGTAAAGAAAGGTGTCAAATGTCCCCTTACCATTATTATAGTTGGGGTAAAACCACCCCTTGAAGAATGAGTTTCTATCTGCGAGCCATCGCGCATTGGTTTCTCTATCAATGTCATCTTCGCGCAGGTCAGCATTGGCAATAATCTCTTTTGCCTTTTGTTTGACTTCTTCATCTTCAATAGTCCAAAACCTTAATGAAGAAACTTCTCCAAGATGGTCAAAGAATTGCTTTGCAAGAGCAAGGGCATTATTAACTGCATCTTCCACTTCTTCCAAAGGGTAATGTTCTGAACGGATATAGAAGTAGCGGTTGTCCCAAGGCGAGCAGGCAAAGGTCTGCTTTTTCCCAAGTTCGGTACCCCAATCCTTATATGTCGGCCCGTAGCAATACTCGTTGCTATGATTCTTCTTCGTTCCCTCTTTCCCTGCACAATAATCCATAAAGGTATCTGCAAGAACTGCATCGTTTGGTAACGCGAAGTCAATGTCCACCCTAACGATATTGCTATCAAAAATAACGAAGTGGGCTTTCACGCTTGTTCCGTGTATGTGGTAACTCTTTGAATCTATGGCATTGGAAATAAAGGAATCCCCCTCTATGCAGGAGTCAGCTCCCTTAATACCAAGACCGTTAATGATGCGTTCAACACAATAGTTGTAATTCTCCATATTGACCATAATCGTATGTGTTTAATTTCCGACTATTCTACCTGCAAAAGCTGTGCCA